>NZ_JALBYT010000082.1:0-617 GCF_022690845.1 Shewanella sp. N2AIL
TAGCTTAACCTTCGGGGGGGCGCTCACCACTTTGTGGTTCATGACTGGGGTGAAGTCGTAACAAGGTAGCCCTAGGGGAACCTGGGGCTGGATCACCTCCTTACCTATACGACTAACTTAATGTTTGGTCGAAAAATGCTCCTGCATTTTCGACATTCGGTACATCCGTGTACCTTTTGAGTGTTCACACAGATTGCTTGTTTATCTTCTCTTAGGAGAAGTCAGAGCTGAATGCGCCGCGAGCCGGTACGCATTGTTCTTTAACAATTTGGAAAGCTGATAGTATGTAACGTGATGATGTCTGTCGTCATGTTACTTACAAACCGATGTAAACGTGGAAACGTTTGCATCATGAGTTCTCAAACACTTTATTAAGTGTCTTGAATATTCAAAAGTGTGTTGTTTTCGAAAGAAGATAATACACGTCTAAGGCGCGTCCACTTCTTTGGTCAGAAGTGAGACAAGTAAAACCAAGCTGGTCGCAATGCGGCTCAGATGAGTGAAACTCATTTGGGTTGTATGGTTAAGCGACTAAGCGTATACGGTGGATGCCTTGGCAGTCAGAGGCGATGAAGGACGTAGTAACTTGCGAAAAGCGTTGGCGAGCTAGTAACAAG
>NZ_JALBYT010000083.1:0-598 GCF_022690845.1 Shewanella sp. N2AIL
TGCTCATTCCACCTAGGGAAGGTGCTGCACTATGGGAACAAGGGCATCCACGAAACTTAGCCGTCAGTTGGCAACAGCTTCATGGCTCAAATAAGCAATGGAAAAAACGGTATGGTTATCATCGCCGCTCAATCTCAGAAACCGCTATGTACAGGATAAAACAACTGCTAGGAGGCACGTTGAGCATGCGGAATTATAACGCTCAGGTGGGAGAAACTTACGCGATGATTAGGGCTTTGAACAAACTTACTGGGCTAGGTATGCCTGAAACCCACTATATAGCTTGATATTTGAACAATGATGAGAATTTTGTTCGCTGACTCGATTTAGGAAACAAAGCCCCTTATCAGCTCAAATATTGCGCATACCCTAAACATAACAAAATTAACCAACATATTGATATTAATCCTGATAGCAATAAAGATGGCCTGACAGGTTCGCTACTAAATAGAGTTTTAATTACTTCAAAAATACTAGGGCTTGTTGATCTTTCGTGATGGATTATTAGACAGCATGATGGGCTGGTATAATTACTTTCGCCAAAAACTAACCATGACAACCCATCATGCCAAGAACAATGTTAACAGACGAGTACTGG
>NZ_JALBYT010000084.1:0-580 GCF_022690845.1 Shewanella sp. N2AIL
AGAAGTGGGTAGCTTAACCTTCGGGGGGGCGCTCACCACTTTGTGGTTCATGACTGGGGTGAAGTCGTAACAAGGTAGCCCTAGGGGAACCTGGGGCTGGATCACCTCCTTACCTATACGACTAACTCGATGCTTTTGAGTGTTCACACAGATTGCTTGTTTATCTTCTCTTAGGAGAAGTCAGAGCTGAATGCGCCGCGAGCCGGTACGCATTGTTCTTTAACAATTTGGAAAGCTGATAGTATGTAATGTGATGATGTCTGTCGTCATGTTACTTACAAACCGATGTAAACGTGGAAACGTTTACATCATGAGTTCTCAAACACTTTATTAAGTGTCTTGAATATTCAAAAGTAAATTATTCTTAGTTGAATAGTTTACGTCTAAGGCGCGTCCACTTCTTTGGTCAGAAGTGAGACAAGTAAAACCAAGCTGGTCGCAATGCGACTCAGATGAGTGAAACTCATTTGGGTTGTATGGTTAAGCGACTAAGCGTATACGGTGGATGCCTTGGCAGTCAGAGGCGATGAAGGACGTAGTAACTTGCGAAAAGCGTTGGCGAGCTAGTAACAAGCATTTG
>NZ_JALBYT010000085.1:0-559 GCF_022690845.1 Shewanella sp. N2AIL
AATACGATACTCCAACTCGTCACTACGCACACGTAGACTGCCCAGGCCATGCTGACTATGTTAAAAACATGATCACTGGTGCTGCACAGATGGACGGCGCGATTTTAGTAGTAGCTTCAACAGACGGCCCAATGCCACAGACTCGTGAGCACATCCTGCTTTCTCGTCAGGTTGGCGTACCGTACATCATCGTGTTCATGAACAAATGTGACATGGTAGATGACGAAGAATTACTGGAATTGGTTGAAATGGAAGTTCGTGAACTTCTGTCAGAATACGATTTCCCAGGTGATGACTTACCAGTAATCCAAGGTTCAGCTCTGAAGGCGCTTGAAGGCCAACCAGAGTGGGAAGCTAAGATTATTGAACTGGCTAATGCACTGGATTCTTACATTCCAGAACCACAACGTGACATCGATAAGCCGTTCCTACTGCCAATCGAAGACGTATTCTCAATCTCTGGCCGTGGTACTGTAGTAACTGGCCGTGTTGAGCGTGGTATTGTTAAAGTGGGTGACGAAGTTGAAATCGTTGGTGTTCGCACTACGACTAAAACAAC
>NZ_JALBYT010000086.1:0-555 GCF_022690845.1 Shewanella sp. N2AIL
CGTGCTCAACCAGCTTGGATTTTATCAACGTGTAGAGCTTACGGGCCCCTAACCTTGGCATATATTTACGCCAGTACTGGACCCAGTCTTTGATGACCGATAGCTCAGCTCTACGACTTTCCATTCGGGCAACTGCCTGATAAATACCTTGCCTCGACATACCCGCAGCACGACATGCAGCTGCGAGGTTTATTTCGCCGTTGCCTTTTGCTTGCCAGACGTACCGGATAAGTACTTTTTTCTGAGGCCTGCTCCATATTCATTGTCCATGATATCAACCATGCCATTGAGGATTTGGTTACGCAGTTTCTCTTCTGCTAACTCACGTTCAAGGCGCTTAATAGTTTCGGCAGGGGTTTCTTTTGACTTAGGCATAAGGGGATGCTGAAACAGGGCGAGATCGTGAATATATTTTAACCGTTTTGACTCCAATTTGACGGACGGTGTCAATTATGATCTTATGCTCTCTTTTTCTTATAGAGAGCATCAGAGTATGTACCTTGAAGCCTTCACGTCTCATTTCAACTCGATTGCTGACAGCCGACAATCTGCCAA
>NZ_JALBYT010000087.1:0-546 GCF_022690845.1 Shewanella sp. N2AIL
GTAATAATTTTTTAAGGATCGCCTCTTTACGTTCTGGTGAATACCGAGCCATATCGTTCTCTTTTGCCGCACCCTGTCTTTAAACATAATGATTATTTAGGGGTGACAACAATCCTGACACAGGGGGTTCTGTCAAATACACCATCTTGAAAAACGCACATGCGCGTTTTCCAAACCTATCAACTAAAAGCCGACCAGCATAGTTACTTGATTTTATAGAATTTTATTTGTTCTCGATTGAATTAATGCGCACTGATTTTGTCTTCAAATCCCCCCTAAATATCTAAATTTAAATACGACTGTATACACATACATTGTTAGTCGATTTATGGTCGGGCCAAACATAGGCAAATAGATAAGAATTTGTAGGACAACAGGAGTAAGAATTTTCGATTTAACTAACGAGCCGAAACACGGAATGGGGCATAAATGAGTTAACCAACTAGCCCATTTGGGAGGCAAAATCCTGTAATACATCACCGTCCTCGCCTGGAACTTATGCGAGGTTAATTATGACTTTCCAAGATAAGGATACAAAAATTCACT
>NZ_JALBYT010000088.1:0-456 GCF_022690845.1 Shewanella sp. N2AIL
CGAAAACGGTCAATATTGCTTTTAAAACCAAGACTCGCGGCGCCATTGAGCACTTAGCTATCGACTCAACAGGCTTGAAGGTCTATGGCGAAGGTGAGTGGAAAGTGAAGAAACATGGCACAGATGGAAAGCGCCGAGTGTGGCGTAAACTGCATATTGCCGTAGATACACATAGCCATGAAATTATTGCCGCAGAACTCAGTTTATCAGGTGTAACAGACGCTGAAGTGATGCCCAATTTACTTAAGCAAACCCATCGAAAAATCCGCAATATCTCGGGTGATGGTGCTTACGACACGAAAGCCTGTCACGCAGCCGTTCGTCGAAAACGCGCTTTAGTGCTCATTCCACCTAGGGAAGGTGCTGCACTATGGGAACAAGGGCATCCACGAAACTTAGCCGTCAGTTGGCAACAGCTTCATGGCTCAAATAAGCAATGGAAAAAACGGTATGGTT
>NZ_JALBYT010000089.1:0-440 GCF_022690845.1 Shewanella sp. N2AIL
GCTGCCGCTCGACTTGCATGTGTTAGGCCTGCCGCCAGCGTTCAATCTGAGCCATGATCAAACTCTTCAATTAAAGTTTTTTGCTTCCGTCTTACGACTTCAGCGGCTCAATGAATTCTGATTTTTTGTTTCTCGCACTCCTTATAAAAGAAGGGCTGAAACAAACTGTACATATTGCTATGAACACTCATTGTTACATTGATTTAAATTTTTGACTGCCAACCCTAAGGTTAAGCAGTTTCGATTAACTCAACACCTGTGAGTGTCCACACAGATTTCTTGTTTTATCTTGTTAAAGAGCAACTCAATCTCGTAAGAGAAGGTGAGTACCACACTGAGCGCCGAACGCTTCCAGTTGGCTAGGGCTGCGTATTCTACGCATTTCCCGTTTCGCGTCAAGGAGTATTTTCAACTTCTTGCTGCGATTGAATTAAGTGCCA
>NZ_JALBYT010000008.1:0-146061 GCF_022690845.1 Shewanella sp. N2AIL
CATGCTTTTCGTCTCCTCTTACTTGTGGTGAATAAGAAGTCTCTTTTAGCATGGGCGTAATTCAGGCTATAGCCTCAAGGAACAATCACCACCGCCAGAGGCGGTGGTTTTGGGATGACAATAAAAATCCTTTTGCCACTCAGCGAGTGGCAACAAAGGATAAATGCGCCAAAAGTTGCTGATGCCCATTTAGTTACAATTTCACCCTTGGCGTGAATAAACGCGAGTATTCCCATGCAATTTCATTTGCTTAGTATTAACATTGGGCAATAAATGTCAGCATTTATCGCATTCAAGCCACTAAGGTGAGCTAGTCGCCTAGGTTGAATGCGGCTATATTAGGCAGATTCGTTTTCAATTTCAGTCAGTTGGTTAATCTTAACTGTTTCTCGTCAGTAGAATAAGCACCAATCTGAGCAATTAAAGGACATCCCATGGGACAAGAAACCTCGAAAATCCTCGTCGTCGATGATGATATGCGCCTACGAGCGTTACTCGAGCGTTACCTGATGGAGCAAGGTTATCAGGTGCGCAGCGCGGCCAATGCCGAGCAGATGGACCGCCTATTAGAACGCGAAAACTTCCATCTACTCGTGCTCGACTTGATGTTACCCGGTGAAGATGGCCTATCTATCTGCCGCCGTTTGCGCCAGCAAGGTAATCCTATTCCTATCGTGATGCTGACGGCCAAGGGCGATGAAGTCGACCGTATTATTGGCCTAGAGTTAGGCGCCGACGATTATCTGCCAAAACCTTTTAATCCACGGGAATTGCTCGCACGGATCAAAGCCGTGATGCGTCGCCAAACCCAAGATGTGCCCGGTGCGCCCGCCCAGCAGGAAGCGCAGATCAGCTTCGGTGAGTTTTCGCTGGATTTAGCCACCCGTGAGATGTACCACGGCGACGAATCGATTGCGCTCACCAGCGGTGAGTTTGCCGTGCTTAAAGTGCTCGTTACCCATCCACGCGAGCCCTTGTCTCGGGATAAATTGATGAACCTCGCCCGTGGCCGCGATTATTCGGCGCTAGAACGCTCCATCGACGTGCAAGTGTCACGTCTGCGGCGTTTAATCGAAAAAGACCCTGCGAATCCGCGCTACATTCAAACTGTGTGGGGATTAGGTTATGTGTTTGTGCCCGATGGCGCAGCGCGTCGATGAGCCGCGTTGCCATCTTAATCTGCTGCAGTTATTGAGCCCCCGATGAAACCTAAGTTTTGGTGGCGGTTTGTGCCTCGCAGCGCGTTTAGCCAAACCGTGATGCTGATTGGTTGTCTATTACTGATCAATCAGCTGGTGTCTTACGTCACGGTTGCCGTCTATGTGCTTAAGCCAAGCTACCAACAAATCAATCAGTTAATTGCTCGCCAAGTCAAATTACTGTTTGTCGATGGCATAGATATTGGCCGTGAGCACTTAACCATAGTCGACGCCCTCAATGCCAAAGTCCACGACGATGGCATGAAGATCTACAATCAACAGCAAGCGCGCGAAGCCGGTATTGAGCAAGCGACTTACTATGGTTTCTGGTCGGCGCAGATGTCGGAATATCTCGGCGGCGACGCCGAAGTGCGTGTCACCCACGGCAGCGTATTGCAGATTTGGATCCGTCCGCCACAGGCGCCCTCGATTTGGATAAAAGTGCCGCTAATTGGCCAAAATGTTTCAGACCTTTCGCCGCTCACCCTCTATTTAATGGTCATTGGTGCCCTCAGCGTCGCTGGGGGTTGGTGGTTTGCCCGCCAACAAAACCGCCCACTTAGACGACTACAAAAAGCCGCGATTGCCGTTTCCCGCGGTGAATTCCCCGAGCCCTTGCCGCTGAATGGTTCGAGTGAAATTGTCGAAGTGACTAACGCCTTCAACCAGATGGCGCACAGCATGAAACAACTGGAGCAGGACAGAGCGCTATTGATGGCGGGGATTTCCCACGACTTGCGCACGCCGCTCACCCGTATTCGGCTCGCTTCTGAGATGATGGTTGAAGAAGATCAATATCTTAAAGATGGCATAGTCAATGATATCGAAGATATGGACGCCATCATCAGCCAGTTTATTGCGTATATTCGCCAAGATCAGGAAACCAGCCGTGAGCTAGGCCAAATCAATAAACTCATTCAAGATGTCGCTCAAGCAGAGGCCAATCGCGCCGGCGAAATTGAAGTGGTGTTAACTGACTGCCCAGAAGCTCAATTCCAAGCGATTGCCATAAAGCGGGTACTGAGTAACTTAGTCGAAAATGCTTTTCGCTATGGTTCTGGCTGGATCCGCATTAGCTCGCAGTTCGATGGCAAACGTATCGGTTTTAGTGTTGAAGATAATGGCCCAGGAATCGACGAGTCACAAATTACCAAACTATTTCAACCCTTTACCCAAGGTGATATCGCCCGTGGCAGTGTCGGTTCAGGCCTAGGCCTCGCCATCATCAAACGGATTATCGATAGACACCAAGGGCAAGTCACCCTCTCCAACCGCGCCGAAGGCGGTTTAAGGGCCCAAGTGTGGCTGCCGCTGGAATAACGCGAGATCACATATCGGCAAATCAAATGACAACGCTGACATTCATGTTGGTGCTTGTCATATTAGTGTCACGCTAAATTCATAAACTCAGAACAGTTAACTGGCTCTGACAATTATGAAGATTGCAAAATGAAAATTTCAACGCTGTCGCTCTCTGCTTCTGCCCTGTTGTTATTGCTCGCGGGATTATTGGCGGCCGTAGTGCTGTGGAGCAGTGATCAGCGACAAAATATAGAACAGCAAACACTCACACTGCAAAGCATACAAGAAGACTTCCTCGTCGGCGTACGCCGCGATCTCGACGGCTATCTCGCGAGCGGCAACGCTAGCCAACTTGAACAAGCGAAAACTAAACTCAGCGCCATTAAGAACCAGCTTACAGAGCTTAATCTCGCTACCATGGGCGCTACCGATAATGACTTGCAAGCAAGTCTCAGCAGCTTCATTCAAGATTTAGATACCAAGTACCGCGCCGCGGGTAAACTCGCTGGCAATCCTAGGCAACTGCTGGCCCACGCCGAATCTGAAATGCTCGACTATAACCGTCGTCTGGGCAGTTATGCCGATAAAGGCTTAACCACAAATGCGGCGGTCGCCGAACAATATCTGCAATTGAGCCGCGATTTACCTTCCATCGTCTACCAACTTTCCCAGCTAACCGATGGCTACCTCATCGGCAAAAATCAGCAACTCAAGGGCATTTTAGACAGCACCAGCAAAGAGCTCAATACGTGGCACGACGCACTCAGCGCACTGCCGTTAATCGGTGTATATGAGCAGCAAGAAGCCGATGAATTTGCCCTCGGTGCCAGCGAACCGGAACAGGTTGAAGTCGGCGAAAGTGACCGTAGTGAACTGCTGAGTCTCGCCAATCGATACAATAAAGAAGTCGCCAATACCCACCAATTGCTGCAAGCCAACCAAGAGATGCAAGACCAACTCATTCAAGCGATTAGCAATGTGGAACAACAACTTATTGGCTTAGGTGAGGCTCAGGCAGCGAAGAATCAGCAGCTGAAATATGAGCTACAGCTGATCCTCTACACTATGGTTTCAATCATGGCCTTGTTTGCTATAGGTTATTTAATCCTGCAGCAAAATCGCGTCGTCAAACCACTAAAACGCCTCAACCAAGCCTTTATGAAACTAAGCGAATCGAACAGCCGCGAGCGTTTAGACATTAATCGGCGCTGCGAGACGGGCCAAATCGCAGGTCATTTCAACCAGTTGCTGCAAAGGTTTGAACAGGAAGACGAGGCACAACGCCAGCAAATCACTAAGGTTTCTCAATCATTAAGCCAACTGGTTGCGCGCATTACTCAGCTATCGCAGCACACAGAGCACACTCAGACGATTGTGGCCGATACGCAAACACAAACCGAACATATCCGCAGCCTCGCCAATGAGGTGAGCCACACTTCGGCACTCGTGGAAGACAGCGCCGCCGAAACCATGCGCCAAATGCAGTCGAGCCAAACTGAAGCCGAGGCCGTACTCAACGCAACTGAGCAGACGCAAACCGCCGTTGGCCTTTGCCATGCTTCCCTCGAAAGTCTGAATAACTCAGTGACGGATGTGTCGAAAATCATTGATGTAATTGGCAATATCGCCGAACAAACTAACTTACTTGCCCTCAATGCCGCCATTGAAGCTGCGCGGGCGGGAGAGCAAGGTCGCGGCTTTGCCGTGGTGGCCGATGAAGTGCGAAATTTAAGTCAGCGCACCCAAGTGTCTTTAAACGAAATCGTGAAGATTCTGCAGCAACTGACCCAATCGAATCATGCCCTCAGTGAGAGTGTCGATGGCATAGCACAGGCCACCAGCAGTCAAAAACTGCGTGCTCAGAGCCTATGGCAAGTGGCGCAAACGGTGCAAAACCAAGCGAGCGACATGGCCAATACTGCTAAACAAGGCTCGCTCAATGCCAAGGAGCAAGTCGATTATCTCGATCAATTTGTGCGCACTATGGATAGCTTAAAAGAACAGGCGCAAACCAGTTCACAACAGAGTGAAGTCATTGCCCAAGAAGTGCAGCAGAGCGTCGAAGACATTGAAACCAGTTTAGGCATTGCCGATACTGGTAACTTACCGCCACAGTCGCGGGCCGCTTAACCCACTAAAATACCAATAAAAATGGGAGCCTAAGCTCCCATTTATTTTGATGTCCGATTACGTTCGGACCTTAATCATTACAGTGCAGCTAAAACCACTTCGGCTTTACTGGCTTCAAAAGCCTTTGGCTCTTCAACATTCAGCAGAGTCACTACGCCGTTATCTATGATCATGGCGTAACGTTGTGAACGCACGCCACCAAAACCTGCAGTGTCCATTTCTAAGCCTAAGGCTTTAGTAAAACTGGCATCGCCATCGGCTAGCATCATCAATTCAGAGGCATTTTGCGCTTCGCCCCACGCTTTCATCACGAAGGCATCGTTCACAGCAACACAGGCAATCAAATCCACGCCTTTCGCTTTAAATTGATCGGCTAATACGACATAGCCTGGTAAATGCGCTTCAGAACAGGTCGGAGTAAAAGCACCGGGTACAGCAAACAATACCACTTTTTTACCAGCGAACAGTTCAGTAACTTGGTGATTCACCATGCCATCTTTCGTTAGTTGGCCTAATGTAGCTGCTGGTAATGTTTGACCTTGAGCAATCATATTTATCTCCATTTAGTTAAATTAACCTGACCATACTAGCCCTATTTACCTGAGATAAACACAGAGAGAAAAAAGGGTGATTAGCCGCGAGTACGATTCATCCGCAGCCCAGCACACAAACCGAGGAACAACAGACCCAATACCGATAAGCTACCGCCACTTTCTTCGACGACGATGACATCAGGCTCTCTGTCTCGATCGCTACTTTCCAGTGGCAGTGCATACAAACCATCGGTTTCATCGGCACTAATGGTCGCGACAATGTCGCTGTAACCCACTTCGTACACATCGATTAGCACATCGTAGTGGTCCGTCGCATAACCCGTGTAGAGCGTGGTCAGCACTTCATAATCGTCCTGTGTTGAATCGCCATAAATAGTAAACACGTCCGTGGTGTAGTAATGCACCCAAGGGCCGCCATCACGACTGAGATACAGCTCGGCAAATAAGTCAGCTCTTTCATTAAGATACGCGCCGTTAACATCGACGTCGAAGGTCACGCTAAAGGTTTGATAGAACCCATCGTAGTCAAAGTCTTCGAACAAACGACTGCTGGCATCAAAAATCGAAAAGCTGTGATACACAGGGGCGCGGTAGGGATCTTCACTAGTCGCGCTCGAACTCGGCATGCCTTGGCTCGCATGTTTAGCAGTCACTTGCTCACGCGTCATCGGCGATGCGCCCATTAGTTGCACGCGGTTTGCCGTCGGTGCTTTAGACGATAACGCGGGCGCCAAGGATTTAACGGCTGCAGCAGCGGCTTCAGTGACATTTTTTGCGGGCGCAGCTTGTTGTAACAGGGCTAAAGCTTGCTGTTCCTGCTCGGCTGCTTGCTCGCTGTTTTCAGCTTTTTTGGCAATGCCGACACTGGCCGCAGTAAATGGCGTTAAGCTTTGCGATGATTCCAGTTCGCGGGGCTGAGCGCTGACGGCAGCGGACGCTAAAAACAGCGCGGCAATGGCCGTCGCTTTAACGAAATGGGTGTTAACCTGACTGTTAACTGTGGCTGCCATACCTTGTTTATTGAGTGTGTTCATCTTGAATACCCCATGGATAACCCGTTCAAATTGGAGCCATTAAAGTGCAATGAAGGTGAACATAAGCTGAACATCAACATTTAGTGTTCTTAACGCGACAATACGTTCAGCCTTAGTTCATCTGGATTAGCCGACACTAGGGCATATTGAATGCGAGCATAGGAATAGAATCGCTGACAGAGCTTCAGTTCTGTCACGAATAACAAAATGACTACCAAAGTTAATTTTGATGGAATTGTGCCAACCAATTGGCTGATCTCTATGTGTTTGTTAAGGTGATGAGGTATTCTTAGTCGACTCGATAAGTTATCCATCTCACCCATTAGCTTAAGATCGCCGAACATTGCGGGTACCAGATATGAAACTTGGTTTGACATTGGCCCTAATCGCTTGCTTATTGGCCTCCTTTGGCAGCATGGCAGGCAATGATAGACAGAATGATCGCAACCAAGGTGCGAAGAATGAGCAGCGCCGTCTGGCGGTCAATAGCCCAGATCAAGCTGTAGCTATGGTGCAACGCCAATATCAAGGCAAGGTACTGAGCGTGCAATCCAGCGGCTCAGGGTATCGGGTTAAGCTCCTCAATAATGACGGCCAAGTGTTTTCAGTCTCAGTGGATGCCGCAACTGGCCGAGTGTCGAGGAATTAACTATGCGATTGTTATTGGTTGAAGATGATTTAGAACTGCAGGCTAACTTAAAACAACATCTGCTCGATGCCCATTACAGTATCGATGTGGCGAGCGATGGTGAAGAAGGCTTATTTCAAGCACTCGAATACAACTATGATGCGGCGATAATCGATGTTGGTTTGCCTAAACTCGATGGTATCGCGCTTATCCGCAGCGTGCGCGAACAGGAACGCGACTTCCCAATCCTGATTTTAACCGCGAGGGACAGTTGGCAAGATAAGGTGGAAGGACTCGACGCTGGTGCCGACGACTACCTGACGAAACCTTTTCATCCCCAAGAACTGGTCGCGCGGCTAAAAGCCCTGATCCGTCGCTCTGCTGGCAAGGCCAGCCCTTTGATTTATAACGGTCCCTTTAGCCTAAATACCAGCAGCTTAGAAGTGCGTAAAGGCGAAGAACTGGTTAACCTCAGCGGCTCTGAATACAAGTTATTCGAATTTTTTATGCTGCATCAGGGTGAAGTGAAATCCAAAACCGTCCTCACAGAGCACATCTACGATCAGGATTTTGATTTAGATTCTAACGTCATCGAAGTCTTTATCCGCAGGTTACGCAAAAAGCTCGACCCTGATAATCAATACAACCTGATTGAAACCCTGCGCGGCCAAGGTTATCGCCTAAAAGCGTTAACGCCCGAGCCAACTGCCGATGAGTAAACGCGCCATGGCGTGGCAAGTATTGAACTCCCTTAAAGCGCGCTTAGTGATTAGCGCGCTATTGTTTATCTTAGTGTTATTACCTTTGATCGGCGTTGCCTTAAACGATGCCTTTACCGAACAAGTTAAAAGCGCGACCAAAAATGAACTCAGCGCCTATGTCTATTCGATACTCGCGGTGACTGAAGTCGAGAATAAACAAATCTCTATCCCAGAATTAGTACTCGAAAATCGTTTTAACCTCATTCAATCAGGGCTGTATGCCATTGCGACCACTGAAGATGCCAGCGGCAAACAAACGATCGTGTGGCACTCGCAATCTTTTATGGGCATGGTGCCACCGCCGCATTTTACCATCCCAGCAACGGGTCAAAGTGCCTTTGAGCAAATCGAGCTCGCCGAACAACCCCATTTGATTTATAGCTTTAGCGTCAGTTTTGCCAGCCAAAATCAAAACGTGCCAGTGACGATTCACATCATTAAGGACGAGCGCGAATTTCAGCAGCAAATCGATCAATTTAATCAACAGCTTTGGACTTGGCTGCTAATCTTAATGTTCGTCATGCTGGTGTTCCAACTGAGCTGGCTAGTGTGGACGCTGCGGCCATTGGCGCGCTTTACCCAAGAATTACATTCCGTCGAGCAAGGTAAGTCGATGCAGCTAAGTAGTCAGTACCCCACTGAATTACAAGCGGTTGCGCGGCAGCTCAATATTTTGCTCAATACCGAGCAAACCCAACGCAAACGCTACCGTAATGCCTTGGCCGATCTTGCTCACAGCCTCAAAACACCGCTGGCGGTGATCAAGAGTCAGGCCGACTTAAGCGAAGCCTCCAGCGAGCAAGTGTCGGTGATCAGCCGCATTATTGGCCACCAGCTAAAACGTGCCCAAACCGCAGCGGCGGCCTCGTGGCATTTAGGCATTCGCGTCGATGAAGTCGCCGCTAAGTTATTACGCACCTTAGCTAAAATTTATCGTGAGCCGCAAATCAATCTCAGCGGCGAGATGGCAGACGCAGCAGTATTCAAAGGTGATGAAGCGGATCTCACGGAAATTCTCGGTAACGTGCTCGACAACGCCTGCAAAGCGGCAAAGTCCACAGTTAAATTAACCGTGACCGGCGATGCCTATCAACTGCTTATCTGCATCGAAGATGATGGGCCTGGGATCAGTGAAGCGCTGCAAAATCAAATCTTTGAACGCGGCATTCGCGCCGACTCCTATCATCAGGGTAATGGTATTGGGCTTGCGATCGTGCGCGATTTAGTCGACAGCTATAACGGCAGAATTTCAGTCTCACGTTCAGAAACCTTGGGCGGCGCCAAGTTCAGCATTAGTTTCGTACATTCTATTTAACCATTAATTTCAATATCATAAATTTAAACCCCCTCCTACATTGCGGTTAAACATAACTTTTTAACCGCAAAATGCTTTCAGCTTATGTTCATATTCAAGCGCCTATGATGCCCATAACATCCTCGAACAGGATTATTGGAGCAAACCATGAACAGACAACATCGATGGAATTGGCTAGTGTTAACGGCAGCATTAGCAGCCTTGCCTTTCACTACTACAGCACAAGCTGCGGGCGTATCTGTGAGCCAAGGCTCGAGCACTGCGGCAAGCCAAGCCGAACTCGAACAAATGCTGGCGCCTATTGCCCTGTATCCCGATAGTTTATTGACCCACATACTTATTGCCTCAACTTATCCACTCGAAATCGTGCAGGCACAGCGTTGGTTAACCCAGCGCCCCAAATCATCGGTCGATCAACTGATGTCGCAGGCCGAAGATCAAGACTGGGACCCGAGCGTCAAAGCTTTGCTGGCCTTTCCGACGCTGCTGCAAAAAATGAGTGAAGATCTCGACTGGACTCAAAGACTCGGTGAAGCCTTCTTAGAAGATGAAGGCCAAGTGATGAACAGCATTCAATCCCTAAGACAGCAGGCTGATAAAGCGAACAGCTTAGCAGACATGGATAACATGGCGATCACCCGCGCCAACAATCAGATCATCATAGAACCCGTTAAGCGAGAAATCGTCTACGTGCCCTATTACGATCCGCGTGTAGTTTATGGCACATGGCGCTGGGGTGTGGCTTATCCACCGGTTTATTGGGAATTTGGCGGCTATGCTGGCTATCCCTATCGTCCAAGCCATAATCATTTCTACTGGTCACCGGGCATCCATATTTCCTTTAATTACTTCTTCAGTTCATTCCACTGGCACAACCATAAAGTGGTCGTGATCGACTATCGCCATTCACACCGCTATCGCCCACGTGAAAGATACACTGTCAGCTATGGTGCCCAGCCTTGGAAACATAAACCCGAACATAGACGCGGCGTGAGTTACCACAACCCCGTCGTGAAGCAACGCTATTACAACGAAAATAAGTATCGCGGTAGAGATTCATACTCTAGCAGCAGCAAGCAACACTTCAATAGCCAATATTCGAAGTCAAAAGAACGCCAAGATACCCATAGCAATCAAGGTAATATGAGTAATCAGGGTCATAAGAGTCGTGACAGTAAGGACTATCATAGCGCCAGTCGTGAACGTGATAACCGCGCACCGAGTTATCAAAAAACGCAGGCCGAGTTAAAGGAACGTCGCACCGCGGCTATGGTACAAACGCCGACTCACAAGGATCGCAATGACGCGCAATCGAGACCCGTGCAGTCAAAGCCAATGCCATCGAGGGAGCCGCAGCAAAGGCAATATCAAACTCGGGAGTCACAGCCGCGTACTGTCGATCAACAAAGGACGCAGCCACAAAGGCAAGAAAACCCAAGAACTGTGACCCCAAGAGTTGAAACGCCACGACCTGAGACAAGACGCGCAGAACCGCAACGTATTGAACAACCAAGACAAGCAGCGCCAAGACAACGCGAAGACGTGAGAGTGAGACAAAGTGAGCCCCGCCAAAATGCGCAAACCGCTCGCTCGGTAGAACATAACCAAGGTCGCTCAACTCAAAGCCAAGAACGCCGTCATAGGGAATGATCCCGCTATGGCCGCAGTAACACAAAGAGCGCAGTTAACTGCGCTCTTTTTTTTTAAATCAGTTGTTGTTAAATGGCTTATTTTTAAACCGCTTAAAACTTCAAGGTCAGGGACTGACCTTCACCCATTCCCTGCCACTCAATACTCAACTCCATAATCTCATTAAGAATATGCTCAAAGTCCGATTGGCTAACGGTTGGAACGGCTAAGTCTCGGCTGTTGCAGGCTTGCTCTAACAGATAAATAAAGCCGTCATAGGTTGGCGTTTCACCCGACCAGAGTAGTGACTGCAAGGTCTCGACTATGGATTCGGTTTGCCACACTTCCGTTTTATCTGCGATGGCGCGGGAGGTTTCATTATGTTCCAAGGCGAAGCTGATATCGGCGCCAGCTCTGACCAGCGAGAAGAAAGCACCTTGAATATGCAGACGTTTTTCAACCACATAATGGATCATATCGTGGGGAGCAATGCCTTGTTCCGGCATTTGGGTTTGGGTCGCACTACCGTCCATGCGCACGCAGCGCAACTGACCATAACGCTGGGTTCCTTTGGTGAAGATGACTTGCATAAAACCATCCTTAGTATTTCGATTAACGCATACATAATGCGAACTCAAGTATAGTCCAACTCTGCGCCAGCATTAGAAAAACAGCAACACTCTGCCGTTATAAATTACGCTGGATAAAGCGGAAACACTCTTCTGCCGCTAAGGGTTTACTAAAGTAAAACCCTTGCACTAAGTCGCACCCCATGCTCGACAATAATACCAATTGCGCCTCGTTTTCAACCCCTTCGGCCACCACAGTTAACCCCAACTCATGGGACATAGAAATGGTCGCAGCACTGATAGCGGCATCGTTCGGATCGCTTTCAATATCCTTCACAAAGGAGCGGTCGAGCTTCAATCTGTCTAAGGGCAAGAGTTTCAAATAGGATAACGAGGAATAACCCGTGCCGAAATCATCAATCGCAAGTTCGATACCATGCTGGCGCAATTCCGCTAACAGGCGCGCATTCTGCTCAGGATATTGCATCGCCACACTCTCGGTGATTTCGAGCTCCAATGCTCCTTTGCCCAACTTATGCTTTAAAAGCACATTGGTGATATCGGCGACAATGCTATCTTTGCGGAGTTGATGCGCCGACAGATTCACCGCCATTCGCAGCTCGGTCGCACCCGCAGCGCGCCAAGCGGCAAGCTGCGCCATGGCGGTTTCTAACACCCATTGGCCGATAGGAATGATCATGTCGATCTCTTCGGCGATGGGAATAAAGCGGTCTGGCGCTACCATGCCAAATTCAGGATGTTGCCAGCGAACTAAAGCTTCGACACTGACCACTTGCCCAGTGCGGATATCAATTTGTGGCTGATAATGCAGTCGTAATTCATCGTTAGCGAGCACTTGCCTCAGGCCAGTTTCAATTTGCTGGCGCTCAGTGATCAAGGTATTCATCGCCGCAGTAAAGAATTGATAGTTATTGCGCCCCGCCGATTTGGCGCGATACATGGCCATATCGGCGTTTTTCATCAGGGCTTCAACACTGTCACCATCGGTCGGGAATAAACTGATGCCTATACTTGGCGATGAATGTAATGCTTGATTGTTAATAACATAGGTTTGACTTAAACCACTGCGCAGCGCTTCGGCTAAACTGGCCACCTCATCATGGTTCGTATTAGATAAGGCAACCACAAACTCATCGCCACCTAGACGTGCCACAGTGTCAGTATCACCAACGATGTTTTTCAAACGCCGCGCAACTTCTAACAAGAGTTGATCGCCCACATGATGGCCCAAGGTGTCGTTGATATTTTTAAAGTGGTCCATGTCGATAAACATCACGGCAATTTGGCTGTCGGATGCCAGCGCCTCCCTGAAAACCACTTCGAGGCGCGACTGTAAGCTGAGTCGATTAGGCAGTAGCGTCAAAGAATCATGGTGGGCGAGGAAATGAATCCGTTCTTCACTGACTTTACGCTCGCTGATATCGGTAAAGCTGCCGATGTAATGGCTCACGGCACCTGCATCATCACGCACCACAGACATCATCAACCATTTGGGGAAATCGTAACCATGCTTATGTCTGTCCCAAACTTCGCCTTGCCAGAATCCCGTTTGTTCTAGGGCGGCACGCACTTGAGGGTCGATATTTTTGTCGGTACGCTCGGCCTCTAAAAAGCGGCAGTTTTTACCAATAATTTCTTCTCGGGAATAACCGGTTATCTGAGAAAACGCACTATTTACATCCACAATAATGTCGTTGGCATCCATGATAGTGATGCCTTCACCACTCTGCTGGAACACCTGCGCCAATAGATTTACCCGCGCAACGGTGCGCTCCTGCTCGGTAATATCTTCAACGATAAAGAGAATAAGCTGCTCACCATCGGCACCTGTGACTAACGCACCGTTCAGACGCACTGCCACTAATTGACCATTCTTATTCAAATAATGCTTCTGATAGGGGCCATAACGACGGGTTTGCTTTAGGCGTTCTAATTGCTCAGTTTCACTTAATTGATAACGCTTTGGCGTGAGATCCCAAGGGTCGAGCTGATTTAACTCATCGAGTGAGTAACCCGTCATGGCTTCGAATGCGGGGTTAATCGCCACAAACTGACCATCATCTAAACGTTTAAGCACATGTCCCACGGGCGCCTTATCAAACAAGTTACGATATCTTTGTTCGCTTTGTACCAAGGTAGCCTGAAAAGCCTGACGACGGGCAATTTCCTTCGACAAGGCCATGGTTTTTTCAGTCACTTTCTCGGCAATACGTTGGCGCTCGCCGGAGGAAACCAGCGTCATACCGCCCACAACAGCACAAGTGATAAAGGCGAGGAGCAGCATAAGTAGCGATAAGCTAAAAGTATCGCCCATCAGCACAGCATAGGATTGATAAATCACTATGTGCCAATGACGATCTGCAAGCAGCAGGTTTGCTTGAAAATACTGGCCGGTTTTATCGCTAAATAGCTTACTGCTAAACGCGGGAAACGACTTCTGGGTATTGCTGTAAAGCAATGCACTGCCCGCACTCATGTCAGAGAGTTTCCACTGCAATCCCTTTACGCTCTCAACATCATTAATAATGCTTTGCAAATCAATCACAGCTGAACAAAATCCTGAGATTTTACCTAGCCGATCGAACGAGGGCGCAATGAGTAAAGTACCACCTGGGCCATTGGGATCCTGTGCTAATTGGATCTTCGCCGTCATCACAGGCGCTAAGGTCGCGCGCACTTTAGCAATGGCAGCGGCTCGTATTGGTTCACTATTGAGATCTAATCCCAATGCCGCTTCATTACCTATGAGTGGCTGAATATACATCACTGGCACTAACCAGCCATCGGCATTAGCTTGCCAGCCTTGAGGCCGCGTGACTTTGTAGGGAGCGCCAATAGCTGAGCGGGTCGATGCCTCAAAACTGGGTAGATCGGCGGCCGCCACTAACGGCGACCAAGACCAAGCTCTAAAGCCATCCTTCATCAACATATTGCGTTTGCCAAACTGTACAAACTCATCCTCAGAAACCTGCTCGCTATTATCGAACAAGCTTGCTAAGGCAACGATTTGCTGCAGGTTAGCATCTTGAAAACTTTCAATATTGCTAATCACGGCATTGGATTGGATCTGAAACTTATCCTGCAACTGTTGGCGCTGGTTCATATCCGAGTAGTAATAAATCCCCACGCAGAATAAAAAGCCCACCAGCAGGGGAACACCCGTCTGAATGCGGCGAGCACGCCAGATAGTCCGCTTATCAAATAGCAACATAGTCAAAGGGATAAAGATCACTGCGCCGAGCAAATCCCCCGTCCACCAATTCACTAAACTTCCCAGTAAATCAGATGGTGGAATCGTACCGTTGATAACTAAGGCACTGTTGCCAAAAACGGTCGCCACAATACAAGTTAAGGCTAAGCTCAAGCAGGATTTAATAACGGTATTAGGATTATCTAAGGTGAATAAATGATCGACTCGGCCAAGAACATGGGCTGAAAGCACAGCCTGTATACAAGACCCAATCGAAATAGCAAAGGGTAACCAGCCCCAATGGATATGCCCGCCAATATTGATGTTAATCAGCAGCGAACCGATAAACACGCCAACCCAAGGGACATACTCTTTCCATAGGATACATGCGGCAATAGCAATCCCTGCAGCAGGCCAAATCGCCGCAGAATATCCAGGCGGCAAAGCAATCATCAAGCCTAATTTACCTACAATTATGTAAGCTAAGGCGATGAAAATGTTTACCTTAAGGTATGGAATAAATGACTTTATGTGTAGTCCTTCAAGCTGGCACATCTAAATGTTAACAAGTATCATGCACTAGTCACTCGATCAATCTCAAGCAGATATCAAGGTTGTGGTGAAATCACAGCTTAATAATCGCTTTATCTAATGTAAATAGCGTAAATGACTGACACTGTCACTGTTTTAACTTGATGTTTTTATTTGATATGCCCATCTCAAATCCGCTTAACCAAACTTAACTCGCATCAAAAATCAGCATGCAACAATGTGCGGCGAGCAAGGGTAAATAGCAGTGTCATTCGTATCCGATAAAAGCGACTGTTGGCTAAAACCCACATGCTCATGGGGGGATCAATCCACGCCATACCGTCGCCAATACATCAACTTTAGCCAAAACGAATAAATGAAGCGCCTCACACATTCCCAATTTATGAGAACCAAATCAGTTAAATTTAAGTTAATTTTGTAAATTTATTGATTTTATTTGGTTTTAATTAAGGTTTTTTTAATGCTTAACGTCTTTTCGCACGGGGATCCGCTTTCAATCAATAGCCGCTTCTTGGTATCCTCCTGCCGCATAAAAAAGTTGCATGCTGAATATTTTTTGTTCTGCCAACTGACTCCCTTTCCCGTTCAACCGGACCCGTTAATTGAAATTAGCTCTTAGCCAATTCATTGCTGAAAGATTGAACCTGATTATTCGGTTTTCAACCTTTAGCATGACAAACCTAACCCTGTTTTTCGGGTTATTGTTTGTGCTGCCTGTAGCTGACGTTTTATACGTATTAATCGGCGGTTGTGTTGATATTAGTGAACTCATCAGCCTCAGCAATGGCTTTTTAGTCGAGTTTATCGGCGCCAGTCTGCTCAGCCTGTTATTGCTCAACCCCCTCGTTATTCTGCAGTTATGGCATTTAATCGACTGCTGCTTCAAATTTTTCAATAATCTCGATTTAACTAACGCTTCACTTTTTTTAGCACCCCCAAGGCTAAAATCCCTCGAATATACCGCCCACGGTTGTCGCGCCCCACCATTTTAACCCTCTGTTTTTAAATTCAAATTAAGCATTAAGCGCTGAAAGCGGATCTTCGATTTCGTCGGGATGGCTGCACATTGTTGTGTCATGTCTCTTGGATTTCAGGATTTGCGCTCAGATAACGCCGCTTAGTGCGACTGCCGGTTCACGCTTGGCAGAGTTGTAAACCTTAGGGTTAGAGGAATCTTCCTTTGTTAATTCGAAAATTAAGTAAAGCGGCAATCGCGGCAGTAGCACTCATGCTCGCGGGTTGTGATGGCGGTGTGTTGGACCCTAAGGGCCAAATCGGTATCGATGAAAAACACCTGATTATCGTCGCCACCCTACTCATGCTCATTGTTGTTATCCCTGTGATTGCCATGACATTGTACTTCGCGTGGAAATATCGCGATGGCCGTGATCAAGAAATCTATGCGCCTAAATGGGCACACTCAACAGCGATTGAAACCGTAGTGTGGATAGTGCCGATTGTGATCGTAATAGTGCTAGGTGTGATCACTTGGGGTTCGACCCATGATCTTGATCCATATAAGCCTTTAGTGCACGAAGCGAAACCCGTCACGGTTGAAGTGGTGTCGCTGGACTGGAAATGGTTATTCATTTACCCAGAACAAGGCGTGGCATCGGTCAATGAGTTGGCGTTCCCTGCCAATGTGCCAGTGAACTTTAAGATCACCTCTGACACTGCGATGAACTCCTTCTTCATCCCGCAGTTAGGCAGCCAGATTTACTCTATGGCGGGCATGACTACTAAATTGCATTTGATCGCTAACGAGCCAGGCACCTTCGACGGTATCTCGGCTAACTACAGCGGCGCCGGATTTGCGGGCATGAAGTTTAAAGCGATTGCCACTCAAACACCTGCCGACTTCGATGCATGGGTGGCCAAGTTAAAACAACAGGGTAAGACTTTGGACTCAGCGGCCTACGCCACACTGGCTAAACCGAGTGAATACAATCCGGTTGAATACTTTGGCTCAGTGAGCAAAGGGATGTTTGACCAAATCGTGATGCAGTACATGCACATGGACTCACATGACGGCATGAAAGGTCACGAAGGAATGGAAATGCACGCAGGCATGGAACACATGGGCACTGAGCACACATCTGACATGGCAGACATGAAAGGTATGCACGACATGGCCCATATGGCAGGCGAGCACGCGATGGAAAATACACAGAACATGGCCGACATGGATAGCTCAACACCTTCTGTACCGTCATCAACACAGGACTCATCCACAGAACCTTTATCCTTAGAGCACTCATCCACTCAAAAAGTGGAGGCGGAGTAATCATGTCATTTCTCGGTAAATTAAGCTTAGATGCGATTCCGTATCACGAGCCTATCATCATGGTGACCTTAGCGGTCGTCGCAGTGGTAGGTTTGTATATCGCAGCCTTGATCACTAAACACAAAAAATGGAGCGTACTTTGGAACGACTGGTTAACCTCAGTTGACCATAAACGCCTCGGTATCATGTACATAGTGTTAGCTTTGGTGATGCTCATTCGTGGCTTCTCCGATGCCATTATGATGCGTACCCAGCAAGCACTTGCCACCAACGGCGCCGCAGGTTATCTGCCGCCTGAACATTACGACCAAATCTTCACCGCCCACGGCGTGATCATGATTATCTTTATGGCGATGCCATTTATGATAGGTCTGATGAACTTAGTGTTGCCGCTGCAAATTGGTGCCCGCGACGTTGCCTTCCCATTCTTGAACAACCTCAGCTTCTGGCTTACCGCCTCTGGCGCTGTGTTGATCAATATTTCATTGGGTTTAGGTGAATTTGCTAAGACAGGTTGGGTGGCGTATCCACCACTCTCAGAGCTGGCTTACAGTCCGGGGGTTGGGGTCGATTACTATATCTGGGCACTGCAGATTTCGGGCATAGGGACGACCTTAACCGGAGTGAACTTTATCGCCACCGTGCTGAAGATGCGTGCCCCAGGCATGAAGCTGATGCAAATGCCAATCTTCACTTGGACTTGTACGTGGGCGAACATATTGATCGTCGCGTCATTCCCAATCTTAACCGCTGTGTTAGCCTTGCTGACACTCGACCGTTACATGGATTTCCACTTCTTCACCAATGACGGTGGCGGTAACGCCATGATGTATATCAACCTGTTTTGGGCGTGGGGACATCCTGAAGTTTACATCCTGATTTTGCCTGCTTTTGGTATTTTCTCCGATGTGATCTCAACCTTTACCTCTAAACGTCTGTTCGGTTACACCTCTATGGTGTGGGCGAGTGGTGCGATTTCAATTTTAGGTTTCATCGTTTGGTTACACCACTTCTTCACCATGGGCTCAAGTGCCAACGTCAACGCCTTCTTCGGGGTGATGACTATGGTGATTGCGGTTCCAACCGGGGTAAAACTGTTTAACTGGTTGTTCACTATCTACCGTGGCCGCCTACGTTTAACGGTACCTGTGTTGTGGACACTAGGCTTTATGGTGACTTTCACCATAGGCGGTATGACAGGTGTGTTATTAGCCTTACCGGGTGCCGACTACGTCTTACATAACAGTTTGTTTTTAATCGCGCATTTCCATAACACTATTATTGGTGGTGCGGTATTTGGTTACTTAGCAGGTTTTGCTTACTGGTTCCCGAAAGCGACAGGTTTCCACTTGAATGAGCGTTTAGGTAAAGCGTCATTCTGGTGCTGGCAAATCGGTTTCTATGTGGCCTTTATGCCGCTGTACGTACTGGGCTTTATGGGTATGACACGCCGTATCAACCACATTGATAACCCAGCGTGGAACGTGTGGATTTACTTAGCCGCCGTGGGTGCTTGCATCATCATGGTCGGTATCATTCTGCAGTTTATCCAACTGTACGTGAGTATCCGTGACCGCGACCAAAACCGCGACACCACGGGCGATCCATGGAATGGCCATACTTTAGAGTGGTCAACCGCTTCTCCACCACAGTTCTATAACTTCGCTAAGCTGCCACAGGTTGCTGATATCGATGCCTTTACCGATGCGAAAGAAAAAGGCGTGGCTTATCAACGTCAAAAACACTACCAAGCTATCCATATGCCGAAAAATACCCCAAGCGGTATCTTAATGGCGCTGGGGATCACTGCCGCTGGTTTTGCCGCTATTTGGCACATCCTGTGGTTAGCCATTGTGGGCTTAGTGGGCGCTTTCGTGGTGTTCCTGTTCCGTGCTTATAACAATGACGTCGACTATTACGTGCAACCCGATGAAGTGGCTCGCATTGAAAATGCCCACTTAAACAATGTAGTAAGGGGCTGATATGAGTATTGCAATCCCAGCAGATTTAGAAGTAGCTCACGCAGAAGATCACCACGAACACCATGACACGAGTGGCAACACTCTGTTTGGTTTTTGGATTTACCTGATGACCGACTGCATTTTGTTTGCCTCGGTTTTCGCAACCTATGCCGTGCTCTACATGAACACGGACGGTGGCGTTTCGGGTAAAGACATTTTCGAATTGGACTTTGTGCTGATTGAAACTGCCGCCCTGCTCGTTAGTAGTATTACCTATGGCATGGCGCTGATTTTTGCTAAGCGCCACAACAAAGCCGCGACCTTGGCTTGGTTACTCGTCACCTTCGCCCTCGGATGTGTGTTTATCGGGATGGAAGTCTATGAATTCCATCACCTGATTGAACACGGCAATGGCCCACAACGCAGCGCTTTCCTGTCGTCCTTCTTCACCCTTGTCGGTATGCACGGCTTGCACGTGACCGCAGGTCTGATTTGGATGGCGATCATGATGATTGAAGTGGCGAAAACCGGTTTAGGTAATCGCAGCATCACCCGCCTGAGCTGCTTAAGCTTGTTCTGGCATTTCCTCGACATAGTGTGGATTTGTGTATTCACGGTCGTGTATTTATTGGGAGCACTTTAATGAGCGCACATAGTCATACTGATAAGCCTAGCCATGGCACTGACGATCTGGCAGCGAGCATTAAGTCATATCTAATGGGCTTTGTGCTGTCAGTGGTATTAACCGCCATTCCGTTTTGGGCGGTAATGACCCATCACTTCGAGAAAGCGACCACCCTTAGCTTAGTGCTAGTAATGGCGATAGTGCAGATAGTGGTACATCTTAAGTACTTCTTGCACTTAGATTTCTCGAAAGAAGGCAAAGTGAACACCTTCTCCTTCCTGTTTACCGCCCTGATTATTGTCATGGTAGTAGGCTTGTCGGTGTGGATCATACTCGAAGCCAACGCTTTGATGATGTAACGAGAAACAGTCTATGCAAATACAAGACAGATTTATGTCACCGCAATGGAAAGCACGCTTCAAAGGGTATGTGCAGGTTACTAAGCCTGGCATCATTTTCGGGAATCTGATTTCCGTTGCTGGCGGTTTTTTATTAGCCGCCAAAGGCGACGTAAATCTGGTCTTGATGCTGGCAAGCTTAGTGGGATTATCCTTAGTCGTCGCCTCAGGCTGTGCGATTAATAACTGTATTGACCGTGACATTGACGCCAAAATGCAGCGCACCTGCAAACGCGTGACCGTCACGGGCGAAATAGCCGTGGGTAACGTACTCGCGTTTGGACTCGCCTTAGGTGTGTTGGGCTTTAGCATCTTAGCCTTGTTTACCAATGCATTAGCCCTGCTATTTGCCGTTATTGGTTACATAGTTTATGTGGGGGTTTATAGCCTCTACATGAAACGTAACTCAGTGTATGGCACTTTAGTTGGCAGCTTCTCGGGCGCAGTACCGCCCGTGGTGGGCTATTGCAGCGTGACAGGGCAAATGGACATAGGTGCAGCTATTTTGCTGTTGATGTTTAGTCTATGGCAGATGCCACATTCTTACGCCATCGCGATTTTCCGTTTTAATGACTATGCGGCCGCTAATATTCCTGTGCTGCCGGTTGCAGAAGGCATGACCAAAGCAAAGCTGCATATCGTGCTTTATATTGCCGTATTCGCCTTAGTCAGTGCGCTGTTGCCACTTGCGGGTTACACAGGTATCGCCTTTATGGCAGTCACCTGCGCCACCAGCCTGTGGTGGCTTGCCATGGCATTAAAAGGTTATCGCCACGGCGTCGACATGCAACGCTGGGCTCGCCAAGTGTTTGGTTTTTCAATCATCACTATTACGGCGCTCAGTGTGACTATGGCGCTCGACTTCCAAGTCGTGAGTCAGGCGCCACTGCTCACCTTAGTGAAGTAAATCCTAAGCTTTCAGCTAGTTGTCTAGTCCTGAAATAAGTTGATAATACAAAAGCGCTAACCTAGATTAGCGCTTTTTTTCTCCCTTAAAACAGCCCCTGATGTATAACTTCTAAGTGAACATCATTCGCCACCACATACCGGGTAGGCTAGTAAAGCCAGTCGTGTAGTGTTTTAACTCGCCATCTTTAAAGATCATAATGGTTGGCGTCGCCTGCAATGACCAATCACGGGCAATCTTGCTGTCACTATCGTTAATAGTGTCAAAGCCATAATCCTGATGCTGAAGATATTTTCTCAGTTTCTCATCCTCACCCGAACTCATGGCAACCGTCACCACGGGGTAATAGGCCGACATTTGATTGACCGCCGGGCTGACAAAATTACACACAGGGCACCAAGTGCCCCAGAAGTACACCAATACCGCCTGATCTTGGCTGAGCGTGGCAATATCAAGCATCTCCCCAGCCAACGTCGTCCCTTGGAGCTGCGGCAAATTATCCCGCGGAATATCTTTGCCGCGCCAGATGTCCATCACGCTGGTCACGATAATGACAATGAGCAGCAAAAGTGCCAGCTGCTTAATCCAGCCCAATATGCGTTTAGGTAAAGATATCGAAACTTGTTCGGCGCTCATATTTTCAGTTTCCTTTGGCAGCATCTTAACTGCTCTTCTGCGTCTTATCTTTAGCGGCAATCGCGGCTTCAAGCTGCTCTTTTAACACTTCGTAAGGCACTAGTCCGGGAATAAGTGTATCGGCCACTATCATACTTGGCGTGCCACCTATGCCTAACTCATTCATTAATTTAACATTATCATCGACCATTTTAGCGACGCGCTCATCTGTGTTGCCCACCCAGCGCTCGGTTGCAGTCAGTTTAGCGACCTTAGCGATGGCGGCGGCATCGAGTCCACGCGGGCTCGACATCAACATATCCTTCACCTTGAGATACTTTTCAGGCTCGTTTAACCAAACAGTTTGGGCAAAATCGACCGCCATTTTGGAGCCTTCGCCCTGCAGCGGCACCATTTTGACTATGATTTTTAACTGAGGAAATTCTTCAATCAGCTGGTTCAGCGAAGGCTCGATTTTCTTGCAGTATGGGCAGTTAAAATCGGTGAAGTACACCATCTCAATCTCAGGTGTCGCAGCGCCCTTCCACGGATCGCTTTTGGTCTCATACATAGCTTTATGATGGGTCACAAGATTGGTTTGCATGGCTGTATTTGCCCCCTCTTGCTCCCTTGCTTGCCACGCAATAATCGCTTCTCTCATAAGGTCAGGATCATTGATCAAGGCATCTTTAAGAATCGCTCGCACCTCTTGCTGCTGCGCCGCCGATAAACTGCTGTCCTTGGCATAGGCCATAGTGCTCACCGAAGGCAAGGAAACCACCAGCATGGCCATAGCGACACCCGAGACAGCAAACATCTGCAACTTGCGATGTTTGAATAAAGAGCTAAATTTCGACATTTTGGTGCCTCCGATGACTTGAGTATTCTGCATTGATTCAGTGATGTTTTGTGCTTCAATTGTCTGTTTCATAATCGATTTCCATTGTTTCAGGTCAGGGGCTTCCTGACCTGAGTATTTGTTGAGTGCCACTCGACTCGCTATTGAATGAGACTCGCCAGTGATATTGCCGAGTGATATTGCCGAGTGAACGGCTGGTCGTTAGCGTTATTTCCCTGCCGCTACGGATGACTTTTCAGGGGACGCAGAGGCCTGTTCAATCGCAGTAAGCACAAAGTCAGTCGATAGAATTTCCGGTAACTCAATCCCCTGCGGTGCACCCGGGCCGTAAACCACGTTGAATGGCACCCCGAAACGATTATGGCTTTGCAGGTAGTGAGTAATGGGCTCAGAAGGCGTAGTCCAATCGCCCTTCATCGGCAAAATATGCGGCTGTTGCAACAGGCTATAGACTGGATCTTGCAAGATCACGCCAACTTTATTGGCCTTACAGGTGATACACCAATCGGCAGTGACATCGACAAACACAGTTTTGCCTTGGGCCACCTGCTGATTAATCAATGCTTGATCCAATGGCGTCCAAGCAAGATCCGCAGGTAAAGGCTTAGCCCATTGATTCGTAGTCATAAATGCGATAACCGCCGACAGTAAGATGCCGATACCTAAGCAGCTCACAATAGCAATCGCGCCATATTTCTTAGCCATAAACACCATAAATATCAGTGTAATTACACCCGCTAATGGCCACAGGTAGCTAGTATCAATGAAGCTGGCCAACAGGCTAATCAGCCACAAACTGGTGATGAGCAACATGCCGGAGAAAAACACTTTAACTGTGTTCATCCAGCGACCGGGTTTAGGGAAATAACCCGCCACTTGCGGGAATGCCGCCACGATTAACCAAGGGAACGCCATACCCACGGCCAAAGCGGTAAAGATGGCAAACAGGCTCAGTACATCGGCGCCCAAGGCGAAGGCGACCGCAGTCCCCAAGAAAGGCGCACTACAGGGCGTAGCTAGCAGTGTGGCGAACATGCCCTGTAAAAAGTGGCCGCTGTTATTATTGCCGCCCGTTGTCGCCAACTTGGTTTGCACGTTAGAGGGTAAGTTGATCTCAAACACACCTAACATATTGAAGGCAAACACTGTGGTCACCAACGCCATAAAGCCGATAAACCAAGGGTTTTGGAACTGCACACCCCAACCAATCGCTTGACCCGTGAGCTTAAGCATTAAGATAAAGCCAGCCAGTAACCAGAATGAGGCCAATATCCCCAGCGCTGATGCGATGAACTGTTGGCGGATTTGATTACGCTTCAGATCAGGCGCAGCAACCACTGAACTGAGCTTCATGCCGAGAACGGGTAACACGCAGGGCATGACGTTTAAGATCAAACCACCGATAAGCGCTAACAAAATCATGCCAAATATCGAGGTACTTGCTTGAGTAATCACCACAGGCTTAACCTCGGCGCTGTATTCCAACGCCCGCTCGCTATCGGCGACAGTCATGTTCAGCGATTTACCCAAAACTTCAGGCTCGCCCAGCCAACTTTTACCGCTGAAAATACCGACCAATTGCTTGCCGTTAGCATCACTTTCGATTGGTTTTAAGCTCACTAGCTTGAATGTGGTATCTGGCTCGCCATCAATAATCACGGTTGGACTCTGCCAGTTGGCATCATTGAGTCTGACTTCAAGTTGACCTTTGGCTGCATCCCAACCCATTGTCATGGCAGGATTCTGGCCCTCTTGGGACAACACTTTTTGTGGCACAAGCGACACGGCCTTGTTGTAAGCCAACATGGCATCGGTATCTGCTTGCAGCGCATTGGGCGTGAAGTCGAGACTAATCTGATAATCCGTCAGTACACAGATAGTGGTACAGGTCGACAAGGTCACTTTGCCGCGCAGCTGAGTGGGAGCAGCGATATCATCGACTTTTAGGGTTAAGGGAAAGGTCGTATTACCTTTGTAACCAAAGGTTTGTAATCCCAATAATGAGAATTCCTCTGGCGCAGGCCATCTCCAATCTACTTGCTGTAGATTGCGAGAGCCATCCCACTTGATGGTAGGCGCAATGCCGCCTTCCCCAGGACTGCGCCAATAGGTTTTCCAATCGCCCTCGAGTTGTACTTCAAGCACAGCGGGCAAAGTATTCGTTGCGGGATCAACTTCGCCCGTCAGCATAAAACGTACTTTGGCTGGCGGGTGATTATCGTTAACTAACCACCCCGTCGATGCGGCCAATAGTGACGGGCTCGTCACTATCAAGGTGAGTATCCAGAATCTGGTTAACATGGATTTTAATATGCTCATTTTGTCCCCATTGGCATGAACTGTTCGCTATGCCCTGTAAATGCTTGCTTTACTGCTTAACTCTGCACCCGTTACAAAGGGCGTGATGGCTTAAGAAAAATCAGTGTGATAGCAGGCTTAATTCAAGAAATTTGATCTGAGATAGGATGTGTAAAAGCGGACGTTCTGCAGCTGGGTAATGATCCTTTCAACCGGTAAACGGGTAAGAAAAGCCAACTATCGAGCTAGAGAATGGGCGCCAGAATAAACTCACCTATCAGTTTGATAAGTAAAATATTTCTATTCTTGAAAGCGACAGAGAGTGAGATGTATTCGCCTAGGTTTAGCTTGATAACCTTGTATGGGTAACAGTGTTATCACGCGGGAGGCGCGGGGAAGTAACGGCAGTAGGAACAACAGGATAAGAAATGGAATGGAACTCGGTGCATCGATACAGGTTCGGATCGATTTCTCAGACAATTCACATTTTTTAGGCTCGCTTTTGACCAGCTCAGTACCCGCCGCTTGGGCATCGACGTGACTCGCCATATTGCTTGAAGCTGAGCTGCTGTTTAAAGCTGAACTTGAGTTTAAAACTGAGTTGGCGCTAAAACCAGCTCCAGAAAAAGACGTAGCCGACATCGCTTGCGCGCTCGACTCTTTGAGCAACAAGTTAAGTATTCCACTGTTTTGAGTCAAACAGAACAAGGTCAGAATGGTAAACACCATCACGCCCCATAGGTTGCCTGTTTTCTTAGTCAATAACGTAAAAATTTGGATCTCTCTTCGTCTTATTCTTTGATAATAAAGATAAAAAATGAGTGTCTTTCAACAGATAGCTGAAGATAAGACCGGCGGATTGTAACAATAGTTCATCAACAAGCAAATTAATTTGCCTTGCCTGAAAAATAAATACAGACAAAGCTTATGCTGAAAACCCGCCATCAATCATCAAACTCGCCCCTGTGATATATCCCGCTTCTGGGCCCGCGATAAAGGCGACAAAGCTGGCAATCTCTTCGGCTTTACCATAACGACCCAGTGCGCCTATCGCCTTAACGGGCTCAGATGAATCACCGTTATCAGGGTTCATATCGGTATCCACAGGGCCTGGCTGAATGTTGTTCACCGTAATCGCACGTGGGCCTAAATCCCGTGCTAATCCTTTGGCCAAACCGACTAATGCCGATTTACTCATGCCGTAAATCGCACCACCTACAAACGGAATACGTTCAGCGTTGGTGCTACCGATATTGATGATGCGGCCGCCGTCATTCATGTGCAGCGCGGCTTCTTGGCTCGCCACAAACACACTGCGCACGTTAGTGTTAATTGTTCGTTCCCAGTCTTCTAGCGTCAGATTTTCGATGCTATCCCAAATCAGCGTACCCGCATTATTGACCACAATATCTAATCGACCGAAATGCGCTTTGGTCTCGCGAATGGCACGACGGATCGCCTCAGGCTCTGTGCTATCGGCCTTAATGGCAATAACTCGTCCACCCATAGTAATCACTTCATCAACCAGTAATTGTGATTGGGCCTCAGATGACACATAGGTAAAGGCAACTGCTGCCCCGTCACTCGCTAAACGTTTAACGATAGCAGCGCCGATACCACGACTACCACCTTGTACAAAAGCCACTTTACCTTGCAGATTATTTGACGATTTCATAGTTAGCTCACTCAATAGGGATAAAAATTTATGGTATAGAAAACGTTACTTATCAATCATAAATTAACCATTGACCAGTTATTAACGCTCATTTTCATACTGTGGTAGTAGCTTACGCGATTCACTTTCCATGATTAAGTCACTAAAATGACCATCACTAAGTCCTTCAAGGAATTAATTGCCGTGATAAATAATCAATTTGTTGAGATACGCCATTTCGTCACAGTTGCCCAGCTCGGCAGTTTTACCTTAGCGGCGCAGGCGTTAGGCATGACAGGTTCGGCGCTTAGTAAAAGCATAGTACGATTAGAAACCCGCTTAGGCACTAAGCTGCTGCACCGCACCACAAGACGTGTGAGCTTAACCAATGATGGCGATTCGTACCTCAAAGACTGCCAAAATGCTATGGCAATCCTAGACAATGCACAGAGCCGACTCGGCAGCGAACAGCAAATTCCCTCAGGTCGAGTGCGAGTGGATTTACCCGTCACGTTTGGGCGGCGATATATACTGCCAACCCTATTATCACTATCGCAAAAATATCCCAAGCTGGAGTTATCCATTACCTTTAACGATAGAGCGACAGATCTATTCAATGATGGGATTGATTTGGCGGTGCGTGTCGGACAACTCGGCGACACTGTGGATTTAGTCGCCCGTAGATTAGGGGAACAACGCCGAGTGATCTGCGCATCTCCCGCCTATTTCGCTCGACTGGGTACACCAAAAGACAAAACAGATCTTAGCCAGCATCAATGCATTGTTGGCTGGCCGCTCGGGCAACAACATCGCTGGTTACTTAAAAATGAGGATGGGATCATCGAGGCTTATGACATTCCAGTGCGCCACGAAATCGCTGATTGCGAAGCCATTTTAGCGGCCACACTGGCGGGAGTGGGTTTAGCGCAAGTGCCGATATGGTTGGTTGAGGACTATCTTAAAACCGGTGAACTTATCTCGGTACTGGACGAACTCGCCAGTGACGACACACCTATCCACCTTATTTGGCTTAAAACCCCTTACCTCCAACCCAAGCTACGGGTGATCATCGAAGCACTGGCCGAATTAGCCAAAACGCCAAAAAGCAGATTTAAGGCAGAATAAGTGAAAGGCCTCGACTGAGCGCGACCTTTCACTTTTGGACTAACGGTTATTTGCTTTGATGTATGGATTGGTCATAGAGAGTGCTCGCTTTGCTGAGCGCGTCAAAATCCGCCGAACACAAATACCGCTTTAAGCTTTCAAACTTTTCGGCAGGCCAATCGTAGATTTTTAACGCCAGTAACTCAGTAATGACGTCTTTATCAAACCGATACTTGATTAATTTCGCAGGTGATCCCGCCACAATACTGTAGGGTTCGATATTTTGGGTGACGACACTATTTGCGGCAACAACCGCACCTTCACCTATCGTCACCCCAGGCATCAGCATACATCTCATGCCTAACCAAGCCCCATCACCAATATGAGTATCGCCTTTGCCTACATAGGCCTCCTCGATGAAATCCATAAAGGGATATAAACAAAACCAATCCGCTCTATGCGTATGATTTCCGCCCATTAAGATCACAACTTCGGCGGCGATACACACATAGTTCCCGATATACAGTTTATCGATAGGCCACTTAGGCTCCCACTCACGGCTCACTTCATCACCATGAAGATATCTCACTGCTGATCCCTCAAAGCCAGCATCCCAGCAATCACTGTAATAGCTATGCTGACCTTTGACTATGATATTGGGATTGGTGACCACCTCGTGCAATAACTGAACTTTTGACCAATGCTTGTTCTGCATTGCAAATCCTCTTTATAAACAAAATAGTTAATACGAAACATAATGTTATGAGAAGTTCCACATTAGGATAGTCAGTGAATTCGCGGTTGTTTTAGCAGAGGAATGAGTTTCATATAAAAAATCACAAGTGGGTATAAAAAAAGAAAATAGCCCATAAAACTGAAATATCGGCATGAGCTAAGCCTGCCGACATGTTAACCATCATAACTCGCCGCTGCAAAGCTATGATGGTTAGTTAAGTCACACGTTTAGACAATGACTTGAGGGTGAAAAACATTTTAATCGTAAAAATATCCCACTTTTTTGCCGCGCAATAAAATCTAATCAATCATATTTACCTTTATATAAATCTTGAACCATTGTTTGATATAGCCCTGATTTCTGTATTTTATCAAAGCCAGAATCATACTTTTCGACAAAAGCTTCGACATTAGGGTAATTTTTAGAAAACATGAGGAAGGAGAAATTTTCATCATACGCTAAAAGGTGAATTTTAATTTTAGCTTGTTCTTCAGCAGATAAATCGCGTATCAGTTTCCGCCCCACGGCTTCATTTACAAGGAACGCGTCAAAACGTTTAGCAAGTAGCATCTTGATCCCCTGTGGGTATTCGTTTAACTCTTGAACTTTAACTCCTATCTCAGTCAGTGCTTTAACATAGTAATCGGCTCGGTTGCACCCGATAGTAAATTGTTTAAGATCACTCATAATCTTCCAGTCAAACTGACTATCAACTCGTTCAATAAATACGCTGCGAGAAACGATTATCGGTTTCTTACTGAACAGATATTGGGCTTTACGATCTTCTTGAATGGACCAACCGGGTGACGCGAGAAAATACCCATTACCGGTTTCGACTTCAATACGAGCCCAAGGTTTGAACTCGAATTTTGCGGTAATTCCTTCCTGCTCAAAAGCGATTGTGACCACATCGTTTAAAAAACCCAATCCTTTCAATTTAGCGCCAGCATACGGAGACCATTCTCCGCTACCGATAAGAACATCTTGGTTTGCAGCCGAAACAAAGGCACTCATCGTTAAAATCAGAAACAGCAGAAACTTACTCATCAATTTCTCCTAAAATATTCCAACTTTCTTTTTATTCACTTAGAAACTAAGTCAAACCACCAGCAAGCTAACCCTAACAAGATGTTTTTATATCATTAATGAATCACCATATTTTTCAAAAAGATAATCGGTAGTCCTATAGAGATAAGGCTCAAGTTTAGTTGAGCCAGTAAAAAACACAAAAAGATAGGCGAATCCTTTTGCTCGAAAGTCGCATAAAACAGGATTACAGCTTATTTTCCGCCATGATTCTCGCTATGCATAAGCAGGTAATCTCATGGGCGTAATGACACAAAACTTGACCTATCAAATGATAATCAATATCATTACAGCATTATTAATATTCTTGCCTATACCGTATGACGTCGGTCAATATTTCTTCTCCTATCAATAACCTATATAGAGATAACCAGTTTTGGCTACGCGGCTGGCTATACTCACGCGTGAGTTGTTCAGAAACAGCGGCCGACCTAGCCCAAGATACATTTCTACGTTTGTTAAAAACCGGAAATTTACCGCCTTCAGGCGAATCTCGGCGTTTTTTAACCCGCATTGCCAAAGGATTGATGATTGACGCTTATCGTCGGCAGAAGATTGAAGAAGCCTACCTAGAAAGTTTGAGCTTGATGCCAGAAACATTCATACCTGGGCCAGAGATCCATCATGTCATCATTGAAACACTCGCTGAAATTGCCGTTATGCTCGATAACTTGCCGGATAATGTGCGCTTGACGCTGTTACTGCGCCAGATAGAGGGTTTAAGCTATGCCGACATTGCTAAGCAACTATCAGTTTCTGTTTCATCGGTAGAAAAGTACGTTGCGCGAGGCTTAGCGGCCTGCTGCCTCGCGCTGGAATCCTATTAGTCATGCCTGCCAATCAATCTGGGGCCGAGAATATCGGGCAGGAAAACGACAGCGATGCCATTGAAGCGGCGGCTGGCTGGATGGCACGCCTGTTGGCGGATGACGCTACCGAGCAAGATAGTATTAACTGCCAACAATGGCGTGACCAAAGTTCACTTCACGAACAAGCATGGCAACGCATGTGCCAGATCACTGGCAAGTTCGCCTCCTTACCTAAGGGTACAGGCATCCAAGTGCTTGAAAAAGTTAGTCAGTCCGTCGTATCACGTCGCCGTTTCCTCAATGTTTTAGCGCTGGCAGGGATTGGCGTCACCGCTACTTGGCTTGGCGCGTCACAGACTCGACTTGGCCGGAGTCTGCAAGCTCAATACCGCACCGGCGCAGACGAAACTCGCACCTTTACTCTTGAAGATGGCACCCGCTTAACACTAAACATAGATACTGCAGTGGATGTGGATTTCTCCGCAGAGAAGCGGCAAATACAACTCCATCAAGGAGAGATCTTGATCAAAACGGGTCATGAATCTCCCCGTCGCCAATTCTTAGTCACCACTCACTTTGGCCAACTAATCGCGTTAGGTACTGAGTTCTGCGTCCGCCAATACGAACACTATGCCCGTGTAGCCGTAATCGACGGCGCAGTAGAAGCTTATGCTGCCAGTGGTGTTAAGCCACAACGAGTAGATGCAGGCCAACAAACTCGGTTTGATAAGACAATGATTGCGCCTCCTGAACCGCTACAAAACGCAGCGATAAGTTGGCGCCATGGCAAGCTAGTGGCAGAAGGGATGCGGGTAGCAGATTTTATCGAGGAGATCGGCCGCTATCGACCCGGCTTCACGCTATACGATAGTGCTGTGGCCAATTTGACCATCAGCGGCGTATTTTCTCTGCAGGATACCGACCTTGCCCTACAAAGCCTTGCAAGCAGCCTGTCAGTAGAGCTGCAATATCGCACAGCTTACTGGGTCAAAGTGATCCCAGCCCGCTAAAACCTTAACGCTGAAAATTATTTTCAAAAGTTTTACGGGTTTTGCGATCTCGTTCGGAATAGTAGATAGAACCTATTAACTTTCCCCCTTGGGACTCTCTATGCATTCCGTTGAATTTGGCCGTTCGCGACCAAAAAAATACCGCGCTAACTACTTGTCCCTTATGGGCCTGAGTTTCACCGTCATCTTAAGCATTACAGCACCACAGCCATCACTGGCTCAAACTGTCGATGTAGATGCCAAACAAATCAACAAGCTACAACATTATCAGATTAAGGCGGGCACGCTCGATGCTGTACTCAACAGCTTTGCTCTAGCCGCGAATATTGATCTATCGATATCTTCAGCACTCACTCTGGGTAAAACCAGCTTAGGGCTAGAGGGACAATACTCGATTGAAGCAGGCTTGCAAAAGATACTGGCGGGGACGGGTTTACAGGTCACATCGCGCTTTGAGGGGCAATATATTCTCGGCAAGGCGACCGCCGCAATAGTGTTGGCACCCATAACGGTTATCAGCGCTGCGGGTTATGAACAGGATATCAAAAATGCGCCAGCGAGCATTAGTGTGCTTTCAGGCAAGGATCTAGAGCAACGCAAATTTAATTCACTGCAAGATATCGCGCGGGAAATTCCCGGAGTCAATGTTATTGGCTCTGGCGCACAGAGCGGAATATCCATCCGCGGTATGGAGAAGGGTTATACGTTAGTGCTCGTTGACGGCAAGCGGGTACGCTCGGACACGGGAAATCCGCGAGGATTGAACAACGAAGATCTCGATAGCAATTTTATCCCTCCCGTTGCGTCGATTGAGCGCGTCGAAGTGGTTCGTGGACCTATGAGTTCTCTCTACGGTAGCGATGCAATGGGCGGCATCATCAATATCATTACCAAAAAAACACCCGAACATTGGAGTGCTAGCGCGGGCTATAGTTTGCGCGTGCCAGACAGCAGCGCTATGGGGAATCAAAACCAACAGGATATCTATATTTCGGGGCCGCTGGTTAAAGATCTACTTGGTGCTTCCATTTGGGGAAATCAAGCCGTACAGGACGAAGACAAATATTACGGTGGATATCAGGAGTCGACTAAGAAAACGCTTGGCAGTAAGTTACGGATCACGCCTCATCGTGACCACGAAGTCATCCTTGACTACTCAAAGGCGAGTCAGCGCTACATTGGCAATCCTGGCGGCGTGCTACTGCCTAATGCCAGAGGTAGCATTGACCGCGAATGGACCCGAGATGCATGGAGCATTGCCTACAATGCCTTGTTCGATCTTGGCGAACTAGAACTGAAATACTATGAAGAAGATTATGAAAGACTGACTTATCCTGCTGCAGCTGATTTCACTACAGGATCAACAAACAAAGTCAGCGATGCACGCTTCATTACAGGTGTGGATAGCCATACTCTGACTTTCGGTGGTCAATGGACTAACGACAAACTAACTAACGGTGATTTAGGCAATGGCTCTCCCCGAAGCTTTGGCACCCGCTCTGTCAGCGATTTCAGTATTTTTGCAGAAGACGAATGGGAGCTGCTCGCAGATAAACTTTATCTCACCCTTGGTGCGCGACTAACGGACAACGAATTTTTTGGTCATCATGTCTCACCTAGAGCATATCTTGTTTTCAATCATAACGATCACTGGACTTTCAAAGGCGGCATCGCCACTGGCTACAAGAGCCCGAAGATTGACCAGATTGATAACACCACAGGCTCTCAACGCGGCGGCGGTACGAGTCAGTTTGTCATTGTTGGTAATCCGGACTTAGAGCCAGAACAAAGCACGAATTATGAAATCGGCGCGCTTTACACTCAAGATGACACGCTAAATATCGGCGCAACGCTATTTTTCAATGACTTTTCCAACAAAATCCTCAACACCAACACCTTCTATTTCGACGATGGTAACGGTGGATATATTCCAGCCTATTGCATTTCAGGTGACGTTGGCACCAAAGACTGCCCAGCCTGGGCCACTTGGCTAAATGCCAAGGGAGCACAGATCCGCGGTGTCGAACTTGAAGGCCACTGGGACATAGCTGATACCTTGGCGCTCAAAGCGAGTTACACCTATACCGATTCACGAATTGACGCAGACAACGTGATCATCAATACCCCCGCGGGTCCACGCCCTTTCGGTGACACCTTGGCATTGCTGGATGGAAATTCGCTCGTCGGCATTCCAAATCATAACGGCTCAATAACGCTCGACTACCAACCTACAGAGGCACTCTCGGCATTCCTGAGAGGTAATTATGAGGGCGAAATTACCCGAGTCAGCTTCGAGCGCAACACGGTCGATAAGAGCGACAAGGATTTGATCACGCTGGACGCAGGTCTGAATTATTCGCTGAACCGCTTTATTAGCTTCAACGTCGGGATAGACAACATCACCGACGCTACGCGATTTAAAGTGAATAACGATACTGGGGCCTACCGCTATTCAGAGCGCGGACGTAGCTATTTCGTTAGCGTTAAGACGCAATTCTGAATATGGGCCTACATATCATGCTCGAAAAAGACTCACGATTATCCCATCAATCGAAGCGCAGCAATCAAAGCGCCGTTAGCAAATGGCTGTTCACCACTGGGATGGTGACACACTCAATCGCCATCTGTTTATTGTGCTATTTATCCAGTGGCCAACTTGTTAATACAACAGGAGCTCTGCTTTACCACATGGGTATGCCATGGACGGATGCCGTGGTCGTCACCAGTATGCTGGGGTTTATCTACTTAGTGCTCATTCTATTGTGGGCATTTTCCCGTAACGGCGTCCTGCGAACTTGGCTGAACGTAAGCAGCCTGACAGGTTTTAGTATCTTCATGGCTTGGATAATTGGAGCATTAGCATGAAAGATGGATTCCGTACTCGGATGAGTCTCCTGCACACTTGGGCAGGATTGATATTAAGCGGCTTGCTGTTCGCCATTTTCTGGACCGGCACGCTGTCAGTATTCGATAAAGAAATCGATCGCTGGATGATGCCACACACTCGAATACACATGGATACTGCAAGGCCATTATCGGTAGACCGCGAGATCATACCTTTACTGGCAGAGCGAGCTGAGGGGGCAAAAGCTTGGACTATAGTGTTACCCGCTGAGCGCAGACCTTTTTTGACATTGGCTTATGATTCTGCAAAGTCACACATAGCACAGCGAAATAGTTTCCACCCGATCACGCTCGAACCGCTTCCGGCTCCAAACACCCGAGGAGCGAGTAACTTTATTTACCCCTTCCATCACAATTTAACCTTACGCCAAAACAACATTGGCGCCCTAATGGTTGGTATTGCGAGCATGGGTATGCTTTGCCTGTTAATTTCCGGCATAGTCATACACCGTAGAATATTTGCCGATTTCTTTACCCTTAGGCTGCTTCGTGGCTTTGGCAGAGCCAATCTCGATATTCATAACCTCACAGGCGTTGTGCTGCTGCCTTTCACTATCGTCATCACCTTGTCTGGGCTAATGATTGCGCACTTGATCTATTTCCCCAAGGCGCCCGATGCCGTTTTCGCACAGCTCAACCCACCATCCGTGACGCAGGAACGACCCAAATCCAAAGTAAGAGAAGCTTCACGCAAACGTGAGCAAGATGTTAGCAGTGAAAATGAAGACGAAATTACCGATGCCAGAGAAGGTTCACGCAATAGTCCTGCACGGAGCCGTTTTATCGCCGAATCACAGGGGCGTGTTAGACCACAAGCAATAGGCCAACCCGCCAATGTTGCCGCAATTGATCCTATGATTGCGGTGACCGAAAGCGAGCTAGGTCAAGGGGCTGTCTATATGATTCGGGTTAGCAATCCTGGAGATGCAGGTGGTGTCGTCGCACTCAGGCTAAATGGCGATAACAGCGTATCTCAGAATATTGATAATAGGAGATTTTCTACCGCCACTGGAGAGGAACTAGCACATTTCAACTCATCCTCGACGACCAATGTATTTAACTTTATTGCTGGTATGCATTACATCAAATTTAAACACTGGCCACTGCGCTGGCTTTATTTTATCGCAGGGCTGGGTGCTTGCGCGTTAATCGCCACTGGCCTACTGCATTGGACTCAGGCACGTAACCAAAAGCAAGGCAGCACTGGCTTCAATGTGTCTTTTATGAATGCACATAACATCGCTGCGATCACTGGCATTATTTCTGCGACCGGGGCTTTTTTAGTGGTCAATCGCTTGCTCAATAATAGAGAACAATTTGCAGGTATCTCCAGCCGCGATTTAGAGGTATATGCCTTCTTTGGTGTATGGCTAGCTTGCTTACTTCATGCGTTGATCAGAGTGTTTTTGAACAAACAGCATGGTTACCGAAAGGCTTGGGCAGAACAATGCTGGGCGATTGCTCTGATTGCTATCTCAGCTGTGGGACTGAACTGGATAACCACAGGCGACCATCTGCTTAAGACCCTATTCACCCATACCTATTGGCCCGTTGCGACCCTAGATTTAGTGCTTGTTACTAGTGCAGTGATGGCCATTTACGCAGCGCGGAAACTATCCGTTATCCGTGAGAGTTAGATGTTAAAAGGAGAGGATTAATGCCTAAAGACCTGCTGTTAGTCGCCATATTTAGCGCGGCCTACCTTAGTTTTGCTTTGTTCGCCCTGAGCCAAGTACGGCATTGGCGCGTTGTTTTCGATAAGGCGCTACCCACGCAAAGGGAGGTGTTGCTCCTACGCAGCCTAGGCATCTTGATGCTAAGCATATCTTTAGCACTGTCGCTGGTGCGCGACGGTGCCAGCTTTGGCAGCCTGCTCTGGATAACAATGATTGGCATAGCTGCACTTGCCGTTGCTTTAACCTTAGCTTGGCGACCTCGCTGGTTACGGCCTGCAGGTAAATTATTCTCCTTCACTTACCCAGATACAGGGCGAGTTAACCATAAAATGAATCAAGTTAAAGGTTGATAAAATTGATGATGTTGAAAGCCGTTTTACTCTCATTGACGCTACTTGCTGTACCACTCACCGGTTGGGCGCAGGAAAATGCCAGTGCCGATAACAGCCAAGCCACGTTACCGCTCAACACTGAGACTCATGCCATTGAGCAATTGTCTTCAGTACCTGAAACGGTAGTTTCGGGTGTGCAACAGCCAACGGAGGAAGCTTCCGCTACAGATGTGTTAGCAACATCGACTTGGTGGAACGATGCCCTCGCGCTGCTAGAGACGGGCGGCACAGTAGTGGTGATATTGCTGCTGATGTCATTGGTTGCGATGACGATTGTGCTGATGAAACTTATCCAGTTTCAGCGAGCCGGACTGTGGCAACGTAAACCCGCAAGGCAGGCATTAGCGCTATGGCAACAAGGCAAGCAGGAAGAAGCATTACAGCTTGCTGCGGTAAGCCGTAATCCCACTGCACAGGCAATGGCACAAGCGATTCGTGGCATCACACGCCAACTGCCTGAACCTTTGGTGCGTGAAGAAGTGCTGCGTTATGGCTGTAATGCGCTATTTCAGTTAAGACGCGGATTGCGCCCACTAGAGGTCATAGGTTCATTGTCACCACTACTGGGATTACTGGGCACGGTAATGGGTATGATCGCCGCCTTCCAACAACTCCAAGCGGCGGGTAATAAAGTGAATCCGGCGATTCTATCGGGCGGGATCTGGGAAGCCTTGCTCACCACAGCGGTCGGCTTGTGTGTCGCAATCCCAGTGGTGGCATTGCTGAACTATCTAGAACGGCGCGTCGATCACCTCGCTCATGAAATGGATAACTTAGTGACGCAACTGTTTACCCCAGAGTTATCGGCGGCCAGCACTTATCAAGCACCAAGCACAGTGGTTACACCACTCACAGCCAGTAACAAACAGGCACGCCATGCAAGCGCCCTTTAGTCAACGACCAAGACTCACGGCTCATCCTTCAAAACGTAAAGCTGTGATTAGCTTAACGCCACTCATTGATGTGGTGTTTATCCTATTGGTGTTTTTTATGCTGTCTTCCAGTTTTCTAGACTGGCGCACTGTGGCGCTCGATACCAGCACGGCAGGTAGCCCCGATCCCGCTGAGCAAGCGCCATTTTTAGTACAAATTAGCGTAGACCAACTGCAACTAAACGGCGAAACGATCACACTGGAAGCATTACAGCAAAAAGCACAAGGGCGCCAGCCTGCAAGCCAAATGGTGAGCCTACAGCCGCAGGCGGATACTCCAGTACAAAGGTTAGTGCAGGTATTAGATGCACTTAATGCAGCAGGGATTGCGCCGCTAACACTGGTAGAAGACTCCAATTGGCAACCCGCACCTGCGACGAAAGCGGACGGCAATAACATGGAGAACAGCCACTAATGCATTTTCCTGAACGTCGGCCGGACCAAACAGAAGAACGTATTTTGCCGCTGATTAATGTGGTGTTCTTGCTGTTAATCTTTTTTATGATCGCAGGTAGCCTTTCCGTGACAGCACCGTTTGATGTCACTCCACCGGTCTCGCAAAGTGATGGCGTAGATGAACCGGATGCCGTGCTCATCCTAATAAGCCGTGAAAACAAGCTCGCACTCGATAATGAACCGATTACGGAAGCAGAACTGTTAGCACGCATCAATATGCTGCTGTCCGCCGAGCCAGAAACCCAAGTCACGCTAAAAGTTGATGGTGAGTTATCGGGAAACCAGCTCGTGCATTTTACCCAAGCCTTGTATGGCGTAGGCGTTAAAAAGCTGCGTTTATTAACTGAGCTGGGGGCCAAATGACAGACCAAGAGTTAGCGCCGAGCATAGCGCAGTGCGGTATAGCTTTGCTGTTAGCGGCTTTTTTGCACATCGCCTTAACGGCTGCAGTGTTTTGGTCACCAGCAGTAATAACGCCCACGGGTCAGGCTAAAGCGGTTGGCAACGGAGGGATTGAAATTTCCTTAGGGCCTGCAGGTAGCGCAGCGAGTGCTCTGCCACAAACGGCGGCGCCAGTTGCTGAGCAAAAATCTGAGCCAATTACAGAGCAACTCGATAAACCAGAACCATTGCCACCCGTGGCAAAGAAAGTCACTCCCACACCACGCCCCAAACCTAAACCCATAACGCCAACGCCTCAAGATGAGCTAACAACTCAGTCCGAGGTAAATGAGCAGCATAGCAGCCCAACCGAAACCCCATCGCCGACAGCATTAGCAGCGTCGGCCAACGAAGTAGGTCAAAGTGGTGAAGGCCATTCCGCAGAACAGAATAAAGCGGCTAGCGGCGATAACATGACTGGAGGAGGTTTGCTTGGCGATACCCAGGACTACACTGCGACTTTATTAGCTTGGTTAGAGCAACATAAGGAATATCCGCGTACGGCACGTAATCGACGCCAGCAAGGCACAGTTATGCTGTATTTTGTGTTGGACCGCCAAGGCAGAGTCAGCGCGAGTCGAATTGAGCAAAGTTCGGGCTATCAAACATTAGATGCAGAAGCACTAAAAATGTTGCAGCGAGCCCAGCCCTTACCTGCCATACCCGATGCAATGCCAAACGAGACGTTAGAACTTGTTGTGCCAGTGCAGTTTTTCTTACGTTAAGCTGCACCGTGAAATGGAAGATCCAGCGGACAAGTTGTCTACATGGTCATCATATTTAATGAGTGCCTTGTTTGTTTGTCTGAGCAATCATATAAATAGGTATAAACCCTACTTCATCGCGGCTTTTACGTAGACATCAAAACGGTTTTTCTTAGTTTCGATAACCGTATTTGGCTTAACCCCGTCCAAATCTTCGGCGTAGTCTGGGCGCTTAACGACGACACGTTTCGTTGCTAAAGCTAAAGCGGGGGCGAGTAAACCATCGGCATCTAAATCGGCACCGACTAAGGATTGGAATACCCGCATTTCCTTTTTAACGAGGGCCGATTTATCGCGGTGGGGATACATAGGGTCGAGGTACACCACATCCACCTCTTGTGCCAATTTAGATAGAGCTTCAAGGCTCGAACCGTGGAACAGACGCATCCGCTCACGCATCCAATCGCCGATTTCAGCATCCTGATAGGCGCGACGCAGGCCGTCTTCAAGCAATGCCGCAACCACAGGATGACGCTCAACCATAGTCACAGTGCAACCAAGGCTTGCAAGCACAAAGGCATCGCGCCCTAAACCCGCAGTGCCATCAACCACACTCGGTGTAACCCCTTGCTTTAATCCCACGGCTTTAGCGATGGATTGGCCGCGACCACCACCGAACTTACGTCTATGGGCGACGGCGCCAGTCACAAAGTCCACCACTATACCGTCGAGCTTAGGCTCATCGCGTTTATGCAGTGATAAAGTATCTGATTCAAAACGCAATTCGAAGGTCGCATTCGCATCGTAGACGAGTTGCCAACGTGCACAAATATCCACAAGTGTTGGGTATTGCTGATTGAAAAAAATCGGGGTCACAGGCTGTCTTCTAACCAACGAAAATGATGGCCATTATGCCTAAAAATCTCGTTTATGAATATGCCAGTCAGCAAATCACATCAGCAAACTCATCACTGTCTTAGTCAATTTGTCGCAGTGCACCCTTAAAGATTCAAACAAGCATCACACTGTAATACACTGATTTATAAAGATAGTAATCTATTTGTATAACAATTAAGTGATTTATGTTATATGTTATATCCCCAGTCAACCTGCGTGACTTCCGTATGGGATAAGGACTCTTTTTGCTTCAATGGCTGAAAGGTTTTTTGTTTATTAGGGATCGAGACTTTTTAAATCCTGATAGAACAATATTAAAAACCAGCTTATTGCGGATCATTCTGCTCAGTGGCGCAATGTTGACCGCTAGCATAGTGCTGCATAGCTCTTTAATTGCGTATCAGTTAAACCTCGCTTTCATTATCAGCATTACGGTCAGTTTTTTAACCGTACTCTTCTTAACTTTATGGTTTACCCGCAAATATTTACTCGCCAGCTCAATTAGCCTGCTGGCTATGGTCATTGCCGCCTGTATTTCTATACTCTTGTTTGTCCCAGACTTTAACTTATCCCAGGCAGGGATTACCTTCTTATATACCTTGCCCTTAATGGCGCTTTTTCTATTTGGCAGAAAAGTAGCCGTTATCATGATGTTTTTTAATGTATTGCCTTTTTTACTGCTGCTGCGTAACCAAAATATTCCCCCGATTATTGATATTGATATCAGTCTGCCTGCGACCCACGCTTATCTGAATGGCTTACTGTTTGTCTTTTTTAATATTTGCATTCCCTTGTCAGCGATGCGCCTGCTAAAAACCCAGAAAGTCCATGCGCAGCAAATGATCCAGCATCAAAATGATCTGCAACGTACCTTAGATCAATATGCTGAAATCTTTGAAAATAATGGTACCGCTTCCTTCTTCTGTAATGAGGAAGGCGTGATTCTCAACCTGAATAATGCGGCCAAAGAAATCGCCGGAGAGGTCACACTAAACCGCACTCGCCTATGTGACATTTTTGAACTTACCGAAGATACCAGCACAAATTTACTGGCGGCCGCGTTTCCGACCCATTTAAAGAACAACAACGACGCTAAATATCTGCTGCAGAAAGCCTCATTAGAGCACCATGACACTTTGTTGTTTCACTGCCACGATGTCACTGAACAGGCTAACCATGCGATTGAACTAAGCCGACTTAAAAAGCATCATATCAGCACACATTTCTATGATTTAGTGACCGGATTACCCAACGAGAATCACTGGTATAACCCAGCCCCAAGTACGATCCACTTGGGTATGACCGTTGCCATAGTCAAAATTGATAATCTGAGTCAAATCAATGCGGCATTCGGTATCAGCGTCGGGGATGCCATCCTAAAAGCCTTTGCGACCGAACTCAAAAATCGCTTTGGGCATCACGCAAAAATATACCGGTTTAGGGGAGCCTCGTTTGCGCTTGAGTTTACCAGCCTACCGCTGATCTCCCCCGAAAACCTCGCGCTACAATTACGCGAGCGTATTCCAACGAACCTGCAGCTCAAACATGAACAACAAATTGAATATCATCTCGAGTGCCGAGTCGGTTGCAGTTCGGGTAATAAAGCCTCACCGCAGCAAGCCGCAGAGCAATGTTTAATTGCCATTAAGCAAACCACCCAAGCTAGCCCAGTCATGGTGTATTACATTGGTTTGATTAATAATCTTCTCGAAGCCTCATCGCAGAAAGCTAAAATTCGCGACGCATTGAAACACAATCGTCTGGAAATGTGGCTACAGCCTAAAGTAAGGGCCGATGGCCACATTATTAGCTTTGAAGCGCTGGCAAGAATGTTCGATGAAGACGGCACTATGATTATGCCGAACACGTTTATCCCCATCATAGAGTCATCCCAATTACAGGCGATTTTTGCGATAAAAGTCTTCAGGCAATTACTACAACTGATCCGTTCTTGGCCGAAAAATGTGCCTCTGGTCAGGATAGCCTTCAACTTATCTGGGCAGGATATTTTGTCGGATCGCTTCTTTAAGGTGTTGATCCAAACCTATATGAATCATCCCGAACTCATCCCATTATTAGAAATTGAGATTACTGAAACCTCAGTATTTTCAACCCATAAAGAAACGGGCCGACGCCTAAACACCTTAGCTCGCATGGGAGTATCTATCGCCATTGACGATTTTGGCACTGGCCATGCGTCATTAAGCCAACTCATTGATATCAGTGCCGACACGATAAAAATCGACCGCTGCTTTGTCAGTCAAATGGGCATTAGTGAACGCCATACCCAAATTGTCAACGCCGCCATCCTGTTAGCCAAGAGCTTAAAACTCAACGTCATTGCCGAAGGTATAGAAACCGAAGCCCAGTTATTGCAACTCACGGCGCTAGGATGTGAACAATTTCAAGGCTATCTATTCGGTAAACCCGCACCAGCGAATCTATGGCTGAAAACCTTTCAAATGCAAACGCCCACACACTGGTTCGCCAATAAAAAGAGCGCCAACTAAGGCATTAAATTTACGCCTACAAGCATCGCAGGTATAATTGGCGTCAGGCATTTGCCTCTCTTTGCTTTGTTTGCAAATTACTAGGATCCCCCATGTTAAGTTACCGCCATGGTTATCACGCTGGCAATTATGCCGATGTGTTGAAACACGCCATCTTGCTTCAAACCTTGCAGCTGATGCACAAGAAAGACAAACCACTCGTGTATATCGATACCCATGCGGGTGCGGGTGGTTATGCTTTAAGCGATGAATTTGCACAAAAAACCGGTGAATACCTCGAAGGTGTAGCTAAGCTTTGGGATAAAACTGATCTGCCGCAATCGCTGCAGGACTATGTCGCCGCCGTACGTCATTTTAATGAAGAAAATCCTGACGAACTCAACTTCTACCCAGGTTCGCCTGCCATTATAGACATGGAATTGGGGCCTAAAGATCGCATGGTGCTGCACGAGCTGCACAGCACTGATTATGTGTTGCTGGACGATTATTTCTGCGAAGACAGACAAGTTAAAGTGATCAAAGGCGATGGCTTAAAAGGCCTTATCGCCGCAGTGCCACCCTTAGAGCGCCGCGCTCTGGTGCTCGTCGATCCTAGCTACGAGATGAAAACCGACTATCAAGATGTGGCCGAAACCCTGATCAAAGCGCATAAACGTTTTGCTACGGGCGTGTTTATGCTTTGGTATCCAGTGGTAAATCGCGCTCAGACCGAAGGCATGTTATCGCGCCTCGCCAGCAGTGGTATTAAACGTCAGCTAAGAATTGAGCAGGCGATTAAACCCGATTCGGATGAATTTGGCATGACAGCGGCAGGGTTATGGATCATCAATCCGCCTTGGCAGTTAGATGAAATCGCAACCGAATTAATGGATTACTTAGGTAAGACGCTCGGACAAGCGGACGGTAATATCACAGTAAAATGGGAAGTCGGCGAATAACCTTCTACTCAAATGGCGGCGATGATCTCAGGTTTTCGCCGCTTAATTTAAGCTAACAAAACAGCTAAACGCCCTTCTGCTCGCGATAACGCTTTAATAGAATTTTCACCCGCTCAACATAGGCTTGAGTTTCAGGATAGGGTGGAATGCCATTGTACTGCACCACAGTTGTCGGCCCCGCATTGTAGGCCGCGCAGGCCAAGGCCACATCCCCGTTAAACTGTTTTAGCATTTGCGCCAGATACTTACTGCCACCTAAGATATTTTCTTCGGGTAAAAACGCGTTTGCCACACCCATTTCTTTAGCCGTTTCAGGCATTAATTGCATCAATCCCATAGCGCCAGTACGCGACAATGCACGCGCATTAAAGGCTGATTCTGCGTGGATCACGGCGCGGATCAAGGCGGGGTCGAGTTGATGTTTATGGGCAGCACGGGTGATCAGGGCATCGTAATTGGCGGTAAATAAACGGATACCATTCCAATCTATAGTCGAGTCGGGGCGGCAGGCAAAACAGTCATACAACAGAATTTGATATGGATTATTGGCAGGGGCTTTGTCGGTAAATACAGTCACGCCATTGGCTTGTTGGTATTGATAAATCTTGAGTTTTTCTAAGCCTTCACGGCTGACTATGCCGCTCTCTGAATATCTGGCAACGATACGCGGCTTAGCTTTAACGCTCGCCTCCTCCGCTTTTACACTCATCATCAGACTCGATATCAGCCATAAACACAGACCCAACACGGCAAGGCTGCGAGGCGATAAAAAGGCAGCTGCCATCTGTGTACGAGTCGGTGCTGAGCGAGTGAGCAACATCAAAGTCCCGTGTGCTGATTAAGTTTAAGTACTTCAATAATAGCAAAGAGTTGCTTCATCTCTCGGTTTATCTGACTAAATTCTACTGAAAAGGTCGCGCCATTAAAAATGGACTGCATTTGAAAACGCGTTCTGCGATTTGGCAGGAACATAATCAACTTGTTGCGAAAGAAAGCGCATTGAATATTTCCACCAAAATGCTTGGCAAGTTCCTGTAAGCGCTCCATAAATGCCGTATTGAGCAAATAGCGAGACTCAACTTGATCCGTTGAAAACACATCAAACTCTTTTTCGAATTGCGGATCTTCAAGTTTCACTCGCACCAGTCCAGCATGGCTGTCAGACAAGAAATTCGCTAAACCACCGCGATCCCTCAGCACCACAGTGTGGCCGATAAACGCTTTATGGCTACTCAGCTCAACCACTAAGCCACTAAACTGGGTTTCGGTGCGAGTAACGGTTCTGCGCCTATTGGTGCTGGCATCCAGCTCTTCGACTTGCACATTCTTGGTCAAGGTGAGTTCATTTACAGTTAGCTCAACGCCTTTATAGCGGCCTTGAATATAATCACCGAAACTGACTTTATCGTATTGCGGCAATACTTTAGCCGCAACGAGTCGATTCATATCGAGGCGCATTTCGCGGCTATAAACAAAATCATCTCCGAAATATTTAAACATCAGTGGATAAATATCCCGTTGAACCAAATGTTTAAAATCTCGAGTCGGCGCAAAGCTCCACCAGCTCAACCCTACTAAAGCAAGCAAGGGTAAAGGAGGAAAATAAGCAACGCCGCGGTAATAGCCAATCACAGTCAGCAAGGTCAGCCCAAGTACTATCATCACACTCAAATATAAACGTTTACGCGCCGCCTTAAGACAGGCTACGCGCTTAGTTTCATATTTACGACTAATGGGGGCTAGGTGTTCTTCGTAATACGCTTCGAGTTGAGGGAGTTCATCCAAATCCGCAGACAAACCAACATGACCCCGATAAGTCCGAATCGGGCTACCTAAAATAAAGGTGAAAATATTCATATTGATATCATAGTATTGCAGGGTGATAACTCACCCTGCGTAACTAAGCTTACAAGTATTCGGCCGCATCTACGGGCGCTTTTGCCGCTTCGCTTACCTCATAGAATGGCATCACTTTAATGCTCGCCATAGAAGCGATAATCGAGCCGGGGAAGATTTCAACCGCAGTATTAAGCTCTGACACTGCCGAGTTATAGAAACGCCTCGCAGCGGAGATATGCGCTTCGACCTCGTTATAGGTCTGCATCGCCTGCAACATAGTGTTGTCGGACTTGAGCTCGGGATAGTTCTCCACATTCACCATTAAGGCACCCATTTTGTCGTTCAACCGCTCAGCCTGAACTAAATGCTCTTTAACGGCACTCGGATCGGCCTTGTTGTAATTATGGCTGAGCTGAGTGCGTAATTCGGTGATTTCAGTGAGCAGCGACTTTTCATGATCCATAAATCGTTTGGCGATTTTTAGAATATTAGGCACAAGATCGGCACGTTTGGTTAGCTGTACATCGATACCCGACAGGGCCTCGAGTGCAGTATTGCGCTTTTTGACTAGGCTGACGTACCAAAGATAGGTAACGATAAAAATCAGCGTTAATCCCAATAACAATTTTTCCATCTTCCATCCTTAGGTTTCTTATTCTTGTTAACAGGATACAGCTAATCATAAATGAGTGGACATTTCACCTATGGCACAGGTTAAGACGATGAAATTATTCGCTGGTCAGAGCTGGCAATGGTGAAAGTGGCTATCTGGAGCTTCAACCACCAGCAAAACTTGCCTCTTTAGGCGGGAAACTGTGATCCGGCACATTAAAAAGCGCAATTAAAATATAAATTTAACGATATTCAGCTCCGATACAGCAAACAAGGTCTATAGTGTATCGGCACAACATTAGAGCATCCAATTTTGCTCGTGAATACTGGACTCCTCGAGAGTCCATTTTTTTATCCCCATTTTGCCCTCATCACTTTCACGCCGCCAATCGCAACATTTAAGTTTCAATTAAAACTTAACAATCATACTTTCCGGCTAATTTTTTAACTTTTACCTTAGCTTTCCCCCAGAATACTTGCTGCCAGAGTCATCCCCTCAGCCACCTTATTCGCAGTCGGCCGTCGGCAATGCCTCGCGTCTGTTCTAGGGTCAAAGATAGTGCGCTGCGCAAAGGTCGACATAAAGGAAGAACGATGAGTTTCAATTCCGGCGATATCCCCCCAAAAAAGGCCTCTGAGCCAGATCTACAACATGGCGATATCAGCGCCAGTGGTTGGTTTGTGCGTTTTCTCAATATTGTTGAACGCTTAGGTAATCTTCTACCCCACCCAATCACCCTATTCGCGCTGTTCTGTGTCGCTGTGGTCGTCATTTCAGGTATCGCGGGTTACTTTGGCCTGACCGTTGTTGACCCAAGACCCATTGGTTCCCACGGCCGCAGTGCCGATGGTTTAATCCATGTGGTAAGCCTAATGAACGCCGAAGGCTTGCGGATGATAGTCTCGCATCTCGTGACTAACTTTACTGGCTTTACGCCGCTTGGCACTGTGCTCGTCGCACTGCTCGGCGTCGGGATTGCTGAGCGTTCTGGCTTATTATCCGCCGCTATGCGCGCCTTAGTCATGGGCGCCTCAAAGCGATTGGTTACTGTGACCATAGTCTTTGCCGGCATTATGTCCAACACGGCCGCCGAGCTTGGCTATGTAGTATTGATCCCTATGGCGGCGATGATTTTCCACTCCCTAGGTCGTCATCCTCTGGCGGGTTTGGCGGCAGCTTTTGCAGGGGTTTCAGGAGGCTATAGCGCTAACTTGTTACTGGGTACTGTCGATCCCTTATTATCAGGCATAACCGAAGCTGCGGCGCGCATGATAGATCCTGAGTACAACGTCGGCCCAGAAGTGAACTGGTACTTCATGTTTGTCTCCACCTTTGTGATCACTTTCCTCGGCGCCTTTGTTACCGAGAAAATCGTCGAGCCTAAGTTAGGCAAATACCAAGGTGATGATGCGGATGAAACCGTACTGCAATCGATGGACAGCGTTAGTGAGATTGAAAAGCGTGGCTTAAAATGGGCGGGGTTATCTATGTTAGTGCTCGCCGTTATCCTAGCGCTTTCAGTCGTCCCCGAAGGTGCGCCGCTGCGTCATCCAGAAACTGGCCTTATCTCAGGTTCGCCCTTCCTTAAGGGTATAGTCGCCTTCATCTTTATTTGTTTTGCCATACCGGGCTTTATTTACGGCAAAATAGTGGGCAGCATCAAAAATGATAAAGATGTCATCAATGCCATGTCCCACAGCATGAGCACTATGGGCATGTATATCGTCCTCGTCTTCTTCGCCGCGCAGTTTGTCGCCTTCTTTAACTGGAGTAATTTAGGCGCGGTACTCGCAGTGTTAGGGGCCGATGGGCTGCAATCTATAGGCCTGACTGGCCCTATCGTGTTCCTGTTCTTTATTATGCTTTGCGGCTTTATCAACTTGATGCTCGGTAGCGCCTCGGCACAATGGGCCATTACCGCCCCGATTTTTGTGCCTATGCTGATGCTGGTAGGTTATGCGCCCGAAACAATTCAAGCGGCATACCGTATTGGGGACTCAGTTACGAACTTAGTCACGCCTATGATGAGCTACTTTGGTTTGATATTAGCGGTCGCCTGTCGTTACCAGAAAAACCTCGGTATAGGCACGCTAATCGCCACTATGCTGCCGTACACCCTGGTGTTTTTCGTGGGTTGGACAGCGTTCTTCTTCCTGTGGGTATTTGGTTTTGGTCTGCCCGTCGGCCCGGGCGCTGCGACTTACTACACGCCTTAACCTCAATAAAAAGGGCGTCGATGATCAAGTCGACGCCCTTGCTTTATCGGGTTGATCCACTGAAACCCGTAGATTTAGTCGTATAACCATTCCATCAACAGACTGCAAATGAGCAAAAACATACCTAGATTAAACACATAGGTCTGCAGTGTGGATTTTTCTGGCGTGTCCTTGGCTTGCGACACTATTTGGCTCACTGACATAAAAAATAACTGCGGGGTTAACCCCATGCCGACAAATAACACGGCAGCACCGACGCAGCGGGTTAACTCTGGCACAGCAAGCGCCGGCAAGTAAAATGCATATACACCATAGGCCAAAAACGCCAGCGCTATGCTATGGCATATCATTCCCACGATAAGTTGCTTAGTTGCAAGATTACCCCACGAAAACACCATGTCACCCCTACACTCAGCTTAACCAGAACTATTGATGCTATTGGGCGCGCAGTTTATCTCGCTTACGATGAATCTGCCCCCACGTAAACCAACCAAATAAAATGCCGCTAATGGGATAAATATAGAGCGCTCTTTGCAGTTCCGCCCAGAATGGATCGCCCAAGATAAAATAATGGATTAAGGCGACCATGAAGGACACCAACATACCCCAGTAAAGTACGCCAAAGACCAAAATAAAGTACCACTTACCCTTAGCAAGTAGTGCATCTAGTTTTTGCAATTCCAACGCAGCATCATCCATGTTTATCCCTCTTAGCAATCACCTAAGCGCAATATGCCAGAACTCGCGCACAGTGCCTATCCATCTTTATAACTAACAGCATTCAAATAACAAAAAGCCCCGCAATTGCAGGGCTTTAGTTTAGAAATGACTGAGCTTATTCAGCTGAGTTTGGCTTCTCTTCTTTACCTTTCTTCTCACGCTTACTGAAGATACGCTCCACTATCACGAAGAATAATGGTACGAAGAAGATACCTAGGAAAGTCGAGCTCATCATACCGCCAAGTACCGCAGTACCGATGGCGTTTTGGCTACCAGAACCCACACCCGAGCTAATGGCTAACGGCACAACACCTAAACCAAAGGCAAGAGACGTCATCAGAATAGGACGTAAACGTACACGTACCGCATGCAAGGTCGCTTCGACTAAGCCTGAACCTTTCTCGTAGAACTCTTTCGCGAATTCCACAATCAAGATGGCATTCTTGGTTGCTAAGCCCACTGTGGTTAACAGTCCCACTTGGAAGAACACGTCGTTTGGCAAGCCGCGACCGTTCATTGCAACTAAGGCACCGATGATCCCGAGTGGCACCACAAGCACAACAGCAAACGGCACAGACCAGCTCTCATAGAGTGCCGCCAGTACGAGGAACACCACTAAGATCGACAGGGCATACAGCGCAGGCGCTTGGTTACCCGATAAACGCTCTTCGTACGATAAGCCGTTCCACTCGACACCAAAACCAGGAGGAAGCTGCTTAGCAAGGTCTTCCATGATTTCCATCGCCGCACCGGTACTGAACCCAGGAGCCGTAGCACCCTGAATGTTCATCGACGGTAAGCCGTTAAAGCGCTCTAGACGTGGTGAACCGAATTCCCATGTACCCGTCGCAAAGGCAGAGAATGGCACCATGTCACCCTTGTTGTTTCGCACGTACCAAGAGTCTAAGTCTCCTGGTTGCATACGATACTGGGCATCACCTTGCACATACACTTTCTTTACGCGGCCGCGGTCAATAAAGTCATTCACATAAGAACCACCCCAAGCAGTGGCAAGCACACTGTTCACATTAGTGATTTCAATGCCTAACGCGCTTAACTTAGCGTGATCTACATGTAATTGATAAATCGGCGCATCTTCTTGACCGTTAGGACGCACGCCCACCAGATTTGGATTCTGTGCCGCCATGCCCAGCAGTTGGTTACGTGCCGCCACTAACTTCTCGTGACCTTGGCCGTTCTTATCCTGCAAGTACATGTCGAAACCGTTAGCCGTACCCAACTCGATAACCGCAGGCGGTACGAAGGCAAAGACTAAGGCATCTTTCATCTGGCCGAACACACCCATGGCACGACCCGCAATAGACTTAACGTCCATGCCAGGCGCTTCACGCTCAGACCAATCCTTCAAGCCAACGAAGGCGATACCCATGTTTTGCCCTTGACCCGCAAAACTGAAGCCCGCCACGCTAAATACCGATCTCACGCCTTCTTCAGCCATAAAGTGATCAGAAACTTTCTCCAATACTTTTAGGGTGCTTTCTTGGGTTGAGTTAGTCGGCAAAATAGCTTGGGTAAACAAAATACCTTGGTCTTCGTCTGGCAAGAAGGCGGTAGGCATACGGATGAAGATCCAACCCACTGCAATAACCAGCACAACGTAAATCGTCATGACTCTGAAGCTGCGCTTGATGATACCAGCCACGCTCGATTCATAACGATTAGTCAGCTTGTCGAAAGTACGGTTAAACCAACCGAAGAAGCCTGTTTCTATGTGACCATGGCCCTTCTTGACAGGCTTGAGCATAGTCGCACACAGTGCTGGCGTTAAAATCAACGCCACCAGGACAGACAGCGCCATCGCAGAGACGATAGTGATCGAGAACTGACGGTAGATCACGCCCGTTGAACCTGACATAAATGCCATAGGTACAAACACAGCAGATAGGGTCAGACCAATACCGACTAAGGCACCGGTAATTTGGTCCATCGACTTACGCGTCGCTTCGAGTGGACTTAAGCCCTCTTCGGACATCACCCGCTCGACGTTTTCCACCACCACAATCGCATCGTCCACCAGCAAACCGATGGCGAGCACCATAGCGAACATGGTTAGGGTGTTAATCGAGAAGCCCGCCATCGATAGAATCGCAAAAGTACCCAGCAATACCACAGGTACCGCAATGGTCGGGATCAAGGTTGCACGGAAGTTTTGCAGGAAGAGGTACATGATGACGAACACAAGTACGATCGCTTCAAGCAAGGTATGCACCACACCTTCGATAGATTGCTCTACGAAAGGCGTTGTATCGTATGGATAAACCACTTCTAATCCCTGCGGGAAGAAAGGCTTCATTTCAGCAATTTTTTCACGAACCGCTGATGCGGTATCCAGCGCGTTAGCACCCGTTGCCAGTTTAATCGCTAACCCTGTTGCAGGTTGACCATTATACAGTGACACCACGGCATAACTTTCAGAACCTAACTCAACTCGCGCCACATCACCGAGGAAGACATTTGCACCTGAAATATCCGATTTAAGGATAATCTTGCGAAACTCTTCCGCCGTTTGTAAGCGGCTTTGCGCCGATACGGTCGCGTTCAGCTCTTGGCCAGCCACAGATGGCGCGCCACCTAACTGTCCAGCGGAGACTTGAGCGTTTTGAGAACGAATCGCCGCAACAACATCTAAGCTGGTTAAGCTGTATTGAGTCAACTTCAACGGATCTAGCCATATACGCATCGCGTATTGGGCACCGAACAGCTGAATTTCACCTACACCCGGAACACGGCTCATAGGATCTTGAATGTTCGCACCCACGTAGTCGGCGATATCGCCTTTATCTAACGAACCGTCGGTCGATACGAAGCCTAATACCATTAAGAAGCCTGAACTCGACTTGTTAACGTTAACCCCTTGCGACTGCACTTCTTGCGGTAACAGGGTCATGGCGCCCTGTAACTTGTTCTGAACTTGAACCTGTGCAATATCCGGATCGGCTTCGGCGTTGAAGGTTAAGGTAATAGACGCATTACCAAAACTGTCACTGGTTGAGGAGATATAACGGAGGTTATCAATACCCGTCATACGTTGCTCAATCACCTGAGTCACAGAGTCTTCAACAATCTTAGCGGAAGCGCCAGGATAGTTAGCACTGATCACCACGGTCGGTGGTGCAATGTTAGGATATTGAGACACTGGCAGCGAGCGGAGCGAGAGGACCCCTGCCAGCATGATAATCAAGGCGATCACCCACGCAAATATGGGGCGATCAATAAAAAAACGTGCCATAGCTATGCCCTATTGTGCTTGCGTTTCAGAAATAACTTTGGTGGTTACTGGAGCGCCTGGACGAATTTTCTGTAATCCTTCCACAATTAATTTATCGCCCACAGCTAAACCAGAAGTGACTCGCCATTGGTTGTTAATCACTTCAGCGGTCGTTACAGTTTTCGATTCAACGACACCTTGGTCATTCACAACCATAGCCACTGCTTGACCCTTAGAGTTACGCGTGATGGCTTTTTGTGGAATTAAGATAGCCTGTGGATCAGTACCCGCATTCAACATAGCGCGAACATACATACCAGGTAACAAGATACCTTCAGGGTTAGGGAATTCAGCGCGCAGAATGACTGAACCAGTGTTTGGGTCCACACTCACTTCGGCGAACTGTAACTTACCTGGATGGCTGTATTGTGTGCCATCTTCGAGTAACAGCTGCACATCAGCATTTTCTGAAGCTTGTAGCTTACCTTGCTTCAACTTAGCTTTAAGACGTAACAACTGCGCACTCGATTGCGCGATATCCACATTGATAGGATCAAGTTGTTGAATCGTCGCCAGCGTTTGGCTTTGGTTCGCTGTCACTAACGCACCCGCAGTCACACTCGATTTACCGATACGACCAGAGATAGGCGCTAATACTTCAGTGTATTGCAGGTTGATTTTAGCGGTGTTAATCGCAGCTTCTGCCACGGTGACATTCGCTAATGCTTCTTTATATGCCGCTTCAGCTTCATCAAATTCTTGCTTACTGATGGCGTTGGTTTTCACCAGTTGCTGATAACGTGCAGCCTTAGCTTTTGCTGAGGCTAAACCCGCATTGGCTCTGGCTAAATCGGCATTGGCACTCACTAATGCGGCTTTATAAGTTGCAGAGTCAATTTGATACAAGGATTCACCCTGTTTCACATTGCCACCTTCAACAAAACTACGCTTAGTGATAATACCGCTCACCTGTGGACGAACTTCGGCCTCGAGGAAAGCTTTACTGCGTCCTGGTAACTCCACCTGAATCACTTGTGGCTGGGCAACAACATTAAGGATTCCCACTTCCATACTACGTGGGCCAGCGCCCGCCTGAGCTTTCTCTTCTTGAGGGCTGCAAGCTGCCATCCATAACGCCACGCTTATAACTGAGGCAAGTTTAATTGTCTGCCGCATGAGAACTCCTTCAAATATTAACTGCCCACATACCAGTACACTTATTGCGCTGACACGAGCCGTAATTGTAACTAAAATCAAATCCGTTATTTATCTCATAGCCTATATGAATCAACAAGGAAGATAACGAAACTAAATTGTAAACTAATGAAAATTTTCACTCATTCGACATTACTATATTCATCGAATTGTTATTCGATTTAAAAAGCCTGTTAACTTTGGGTAACATTGTTAGAGGGATATGCCGTAAAACACCCAATAAGCCTACTCCATATTGAATATGTTGCAAATCTGTTCATATTCTAAACTTGCCATAGGCCAAGGCCCACAGCTCAATAGCGTTAGCTTAACCGCCACTTGTTGCAATAATTTGTACATAGAGACGAAAACGCAGCACTGTTGTTTTTACTCAGGCCACTCTCAGCATCAAGTCGCTAAAAACGACCTATCAAGACTGACAATACCGAAAGAGAGTAAGCAAGGAATTGGCTTCAGACTGCCTGCGCGTAAAAAGCATCATTTAGCGGATTAATGTGCAGTTTGTTACCTCAGACATATGGCCGAAATACGGCGCCAATGGTTTGAGTCAAACCCACAACAATAAAAGTAACCGTCTCAAATTATACTGAGCGGGTTATTTTAGTGGTTAGCCATAGGCGGAGCAAACCCGAAATCCAGTTTAATACCCCATTAAATGAAACTCAGACTCCCACAATTAACACTTCTTTAATGACGAATATTGCTTACAAAGCTAAAAATTCCTCGCTTAAAAACGCATTTGTTCATATTCATTCACATATTTTCGTGATTGGTTCATTCCAAGCATCACGGCTATTCACAAGTTATTTTTACGATAATGGTGCGCTAACAACTCCCAATAATTTGAAATAATTTTGAGATGATGATTATGAAGACTCGCACTAAATTTCTGCTCAGTGGGGCGTTACTTTCCCTTGCTATGACTGCTCAAGCGGCCGATGACAACCAGCTCTTTGGCGGTACGATTAATGCCAATGTTAACTTTGCCTCCGATTATGTGTTCCGCGGTGAATCTGAAACCTTAGACGGCGATATCCCCGTAGTGCAAGGCACCTTAAGCTGGAATCACAATGAAGGTTGGTATGCTGGGGTATTTAGCTCCAACATTAAGTTTGCCGATCCTAATTTAGAGATCGTTACCGCGCCTTTTATCGGCAAAGCCGGTGAATTTGGCGACTCAGGATTTACCTATGATGTGATGCTGTTTTCATACCTCTACCCAGGTGCATCCTATTCAAACTACACAGAACTCTGGCTCAAAGTGGGCAAACAGTTTGGCCGCGCCAATCTGCAATTAGAAGTCACACCCACAGTCGATGACTGGTTTGGTGTCGATGGCTGGCACGGCGTGAACTATGCCTTGCACCCAAGCTACAACTTCGATAATGGCGTAAAAATCTCAGGCTCTGTCGGTTATCAAGACTTGAGCGGTGAAGGTGCCGAAGGTTGGGGACACTGGAACTTAGGTCTAAGCAAAGTATTCTACGGGTTGAATTTTGATGTCCGTTACCACGGCAGCACAGTGGATACCGATCACAAGGTCTATGGCACTCAGACTGAAATCTTCGATGACAGATTTGTCGTGGGTATCAGCAAAAGTTTCTAAGTGTAGTTCGTCGCGTTACCCGCTCATCCGCTGCTTCCCTGCGGCACTCCAGTGGCTTGATGAATAGAGCCTTGACCAGCCACCGCGGCTGGTCTTTTTTATGTTGCACTTACATATGCTAAATCTAAATATCCTAAATTCGATTATCCCCCACGCTACAAGCCAAAATACGGCTGATGTCGGCCAAACAACGACCCGATTCCTGTTGCCACTGATTGAATACGGCTTGCACTTGTTTAAGCGCTGTCTGCGACGTAAAACCCGCATCAACTAACTTGTGCGCTTTAAAATAACCTTGCACATCATCGGTTAACAAGAAGGTATCTTTGCCAATGCCGCGCAGAAAATAAGGACCTGTGTTGCCGCCCAGTCGGGTACCGCGTTTCTTTAACAGTGCCCATAAACCGATAATATCCTGCGTCGGCCAAGCGGCGATCAGCTGCGCCAAGCTGCCATGTTCGCGAGCAACATCGTGGATCATTAAGGCGTTGTCATAAATGGCTTGGGTCTTTTTTAGATGGCGGATCAGTGTCACATCACTCGCCCGCGCTTGAATTTGTTCAGGGGATAACATCAACACTTTATGCGGTTCAAACCCGAAGAATGACTTCTCATATTCAGGCCATTTATTAACAACCACCCGCCATACAAAACCACTTTGAAACACCTGACGGCTCATCGCTGACAATAATTCAGCATCACGATACTGGCGAATTTCATCATCGGACAGGCAGCCAGACAACAAGGCTTCGAGTCCCGCAGCCCCGCCTTTGCGCTCACTGGCTCTGGCATAAATAGATGAAAAACGCTCTAACTGGCTCATATTATTACCTTTAAAATGATTAAATCCCGACACTTTTAATATGTCGTTAATAATACCGATTTTTATCCTTGATGGATCATTTGGCTTTGCCGCTAAAAATTGTGTTTATCCCTGCATTTTTTAGAAAAACTCTTACAGCAAGCACCTTAATTACGACTAAAGTTAAGGCGTAAAGTCAGTAAAATTCAGGGTTTGGAGTTAGTGCCTATGGAGCTTTTTTATCACCCCTTATCTCGCTATTCACAAAAGGTGCTGATCGCACTTTATGAAAAGCAGGCCAATTTCTATCCCAGAATCATAGATCTGCGCGACCCTTTTTCACGCAAGGAATTTCACCAAACCTATCCGCAGGCGAGAGTTCCCCTGCTCAAAACCCACGATGAGCTGCTTGTTCCCGAATCCAGCATTATTATTGAATACTTAGATAGGCATTTTAATAACAGTACCCAGCTGCTGCCCCAAGAACCGCAACGCAACTTACAGGTACGTTTGTTCGATCGCATCATAGACAATGATATTAATAACCCATTATTTCAATTAGAAAAGTTGAAGCATACCGAGGACAGCAACGAGTTCGAAATCAAACAATTAGAGAAACAACTACTGGCCCAGTTTCAACGCTTAGACACGCAACTCACGCAACACCATTGGGTTTGTGGCGACAGTTTTACCTTAGCCGACTGCGCCCTAATCCCTTGTTTAAGTTATAGCTTTCAACACTTAAATCTATTGGATTTGGATGAAATCGTGCGCTATTGGCAGCAGGCACAATTGCGCGGCGCTTGGATGTTAGTACAAGAAGAGGTGTTGCTGGCTGAAATGGAGGAAACGGCGGGAATAAGAGGCATACCTTAGCGGGTAAGTCATGCCTCAACAAGATCACATATTGCGTTCTTTCTTCAACTGCAAAAACGCTTTCCACTTCACGACTTCGGGCGGCAACTCGGGTGCAGCATCGGTATAACCCGCCTCTTTTACTAACACATCTAGCGGCACTTGCTTACCTTTGCACACGAACACGCCGCGCACATGCACGATACAATGCAGGCCACGTTCGCTCACAAAGCGTTGTTCAATATAGAAATACTTCTCATCCCAACCGACGACTTTGGTTTCAATTTCAAAGGTTTTTAGCGGCTTGATATCGCGAATATAGGTAAACTCGGCGGCGTTAACTATCGGCATCCACTCCAACTTTAAGAAACGTTTCAGCAGACCCATCTCGGCCAACATATAAGTCCGCGCCAGATCCATAAACGCGGGATAGCGGGAGTTAGTCAGATGGAAATTGATATCGCAATCACTCGGTAAAGCACGATAAGTGATACGGCTTGTCCCTAGAAAATCGATCTTACGGCAGTAGCGCGTGCGCCAAAATAACAACCAAAACAAACGAAAATACAGATTCATAACGAGTCGCCCTTGGAATAAGAGCCACAGGCTAACAGAGGTCATACCACAGGGCAAGCGGGACCTATGTCACAAAAAAGGCGTCAGATGACGCCTTTTTATCGTTTAGCAAAACTAAATGCTCAGAGAAAATCAGCCCGTTATAATGGGCTGATTTATCAAGGTGAACAATTGCTTATCTAGCTTATGCAGCAATACCTGAATGTCTTAACAAGGCATCGATATTAGGCTCGCGTCCCATGAACTGTTTGAACAAGTCCATAGGTTCGGCTGAGCCACCCATTTCGAGGATATTGTGCAGGAAACGACGACCCGTTTCAGGGTTGAAAATCCCTTCCTCTTCGAAGCGGGAAAACGCATCCGCCGACAGCACTTCTGCCCATTTATAGCTGTAATAACCCGCAGCATAACCGCCCGCAAAAATGTGGGCAAAACCATGTTGGAAACGGTTAAAGTCTGGCGGCGTTAATACGGCTACCTGACGACGCACTTCGTCTAAGGTTTCTTGAATGCGTGCGCCTTTAGCGGGGTCGTATTCGTGGTGCATTCTAAAATCGAATAGCGAGAACTCGAGTTGGCGCAGCATCATCATGCCGGATTGGAAGTTTTTCGCCGCCAGCATCTTATCTAACAAGGCTTTAGGTAATGGCTCACCCGTTTCGAAGTGACCAGAAATTTCGGCCAAGGCTTCTTCCTGCCAGCACCAGTTTTCCATAAATTGGCTCGGTAACTCGACCGCATCCCAAGGTACACCATTGATACCTGACACGCCTGCAACATCGATTTTGGTCAGCATGTGGTGGATACCATGGCCAAATTCGTGGAACAGGGTCGTCACTTCATCGTGGGTAAATAACGCAGGTTTACCATCGACCGGACCATTAAAGTTACAGGTCAAATAGGCCACTGGCTTTTGCAATCCATCGGCGGTTTGACGGCGCACACGGCAGTCATCCATCCAAGCACCGCCACGTTTACCTGTACGGGCATATAAGTCGAGGTAAAAACTGCCTCTGTGTTCGTCAGTTTCGTCGAAAATATCGAAGAAACGCACGTCTTTATGCCAACGATCAAGGTCTTTTTGCTCAACGATTTTAAGGCCGAACAAACGCGAGACTGTGTAGAACAAACCCGAGAGCACTTTATCTTCAGGGAAGTAAGGACGCAGGATTTCCTGTGAAATCTCATACTTGTGCTGCTGCAACTTCTCGGCATAGAAACTTAAGTCCCAAGATGCCATTTCGCTCACGCCGTATTCCGTCTCGGCAAACGCTCTCAGCTCGGCCAATTCAGCTTTAGCCTGATCCTTTGAGCGCAGCGCTAGCTCATTTAAAAATGCCATCACCTGCGCCGGCGTTTCAGCCATTTTCGTCGCTAGGGATTTGTCGGCAAAACTGTCAAAACCGAGTAACAATGCGAGTTCGTGGCGCAGCGCTAGGATTTCGTCCATCAGCGGGCTGTTATCAAACTCGCCAGCATTAGGGCCTTGATCTGAAGCGCGAGTAACGAAGGCGCGGTAACACTCTTCCCGAAGACTGCGGTTTTCGCTGTAAGTCATGACAGGTAAATAAGAAGGGAAATCTAAGGTAAACAACCAACCGTCTAACTCACGCGCATCGGCCATCGCCTTAGCGGCGGCTTTGGCAGACTCTGGCAGGCCAGCAAGTTCCGCTTCATCCGTGATTAACTTAGTCCAAGCTTGAGTCGCATCCAGTAATTGATTCGAAAAGCCACTGGTGAGTTCAGAAAGACGTTTAACCATTTCGCCATAACGCACTTTTTGCGCGTCATCTAAGCCAATACCCGATAGTTCAAAATCGCGCAAGCTGTGTTCAATCACCTTCTGCTGGGCTTGGCTTAACTGTGTAAATTCATTCGATGCACGCAAGGCTTTATAGGCTTGATACAAACCTTGGTGTTGACCAACATAGGTGCCGTATTCCGACAATAGCGGCAAACAAGCATCATGAGCAGCGCGCCATTCATCGGTGCTGGTCACTGAATTCATGTGAGAAACGGGCGACCAAATTTGGCTCAGTTCATCGTCAACCTGTTCTAGTGGCGCGACCAAGTTGTCCCAAGTGTAAGGACCTTGATTCTGCAGCACTTCATCAATCTTAGTGCGGCACTGAGCAATGGCATGCTCAACGGCGACTTGAATATGTTCCGGTTTAATCTGTGAAAAAAGCGGTAATTTTGCGCCGCTAAGCAAAGGGTTGCTCATATTGACTCCTCAACAATCTGTATCACTTATAGATAAGGGCTAACGGGCTATTTATCAAGGCGAGAAAACCGATTGCCCCCTTCGAACGCCTTGCTAACGCTATTTCTGCTTAAAAAAAGTGAACTCGTTCGCATTTAGCATTTACGCTTAATGTACCTAAGCATTATTGTCGGCTTGATCGCAAATCGAATCAATTCGCATTAACACTTATCTATGGGAAAGGTATTCTCGCCCTAACAAACGCATTTCTACCTAAATCAGCAAAAATATGGCAACACACTCAGTAAAACTGATGGCGAGCATCCTCTGTACTTTAGGCATCAACGGCCTTAGCTACAACGCATTCGCCAATGAGAGCCTAGAAAGTATCGAGAGCATTTCAAGCGCCGGATTGCCCAGCCAGAATAGCCAAGCCTTAGCTGTAACACTGGATTTAGGGTGGGACAGTCAATACGTCTCACAGGGTCGCAATAATCTGCAAGATGGCGGCATCTATTGGCTAAATACCGCAGTCCAGCAAGACAATATCACCGTCTACGCTTTAGTTGGCCGCGGCGATAGCCAAGCCTACACTGAGTGGAATATCGGCCTTGAATATGGGTTTGATGTGGCCGAAAACCTAGAGGCTAATGTGGGCTATCAACGCATTGAAGGCTACAGCGATAGCCGTTGCCACGATAACGAGCTATTTGCCGAACTCGCTTACACCGCAGAAGCTTGGCTAATACCATCGATGAGTTACGTCTATTCAACCGAAGCTGCGGGTTACTTTGTTGAAGTGAGTTTGCACAGTTATTGGCATGTCACAGATCAACTTAGCCTCACGCCATACATCACTCAAGGGTTTGATTTTAAATACCGCACAGAAGAACACGATGGCCGCAATAACCTGCAATTTGGCCTTGAAGCCAGTTATCAGCTGTCATCCTACATGAGTATCGATGGTCACATCAGCCACAGTATTGCCCAAGGAGATATTGAGCAAGAAGCGATAGCGAATGGCGATATGAGCTCGCAAGATGAGACCTATGCCGGCATCCACTTTGCGATAATGTTTTAACTTCATTCTTAGCGCCGTGTTTTTAGCGCGGTATTACAACCTTCCTCTGTCAATTTATCCCGCTCCATTTGGCAAAATAGCGCTCACTAACTACACTCAAAAAGTCGACGGAACGACTCACCATTCATATCGATTTTACCGAGGAACAGGGAATGTTAGCCCAGCACTTTTATCTCATCCGCACCGCCGTTATTGCCTTACTTCTACTTTATCTCCCGGTCATACACTCGGCTGACGCACGGCAATTACTTGAACTTGAGCCTGAATCTGAACCGAGTCTAGAGTCCTTATTACAATCGACACAAACCGCGCCTTTGCCCCTAGGCACCTTGCTCGACAGTGAGGGCAAACCGATTAATCTGCCTAACCAAGTGCAAAGCAGTTTCGAGTATTCGGCTCCCACTCTCACGCCAGCTGAGCCATACAAAGCCACTAAATCCACTAAAGCCACGCAATCGACCAAAGCCGCTAAGAATAAAAAACTCAGCCGCAAGCAACAACTTGCAAGCCGTGAACACGTAGCCAATGATCCCAACTGCCGCTGGCTCGATAAACGTATGGATCAGTTAGAAGCGCAACTCGGCGGCCAGCAAGATAACACCGCTACGTATCAAGCCGACGAACTCAGCGCCCGCCAAAAGGAATGGCAATGTTTGAAATGTGGCGCAGAAGGTCCAGCTCAAAACGATCACTCTAATTGCCAATATCGCCGCTAGACGGCGACCCGATGAACAGCTGATGCCCAGTTCGGGTAAGTGTAAAGTTCAGGATCTTTTTCAGTCAAAGTACGGTCTTATACGTTAGTCATGCAATGGGCTGGTCTGTTATCGCAAACACCCCTACAATGACCTTCTGCTGTAAAGCATCTCATCCTTGAAGTAAGACGGAGAAACTCATGGCTCAACATTTTGACTATATCTGCCTAGGCGCAGGCAGCGGCGGTATCGCCTCAGCAAACCGAGCGGCAATGCGTGGTGCTAAGGTTCTACTCATCGAAGCCAAACACGTAGGTGGCACCTGTGTAAACGTAGGCTGTGTGCCGAAAAAAGTCATGTGGTATGGCGCCCATGTTGCCGAAGCGATGAACCTTTACGCCAAAGATTATGGTTTCGACGTCACTGTTAATAAATTCGATTGGAATACCTTGGTCGAGAACCGCGAAGCCTACATTGGCCGCATTCATGATGCCTACGGCCGTGGTTTTGCCAACAACAAAGTGACCCTGTTAAATGGCTACGGCCGTTTTGTCGATGGCAACACTATTGAAGTGGACGGCGAACATTACACTGCCGATAACATCCTCATCGCCACTGGCGGCGCGCCGACTATTCCTGATATTCCTGGTGCCGAGCATGGTATCGACTCCGATGGTTTCTTCGCCCTGCGTGAGCAACCAAAACGCGTTGCCGTTGTGGGCGCGGGCTATATCGCCGTTGAAGTCGCTGGCGTGTTACACGCTCTAGGCAGTGAAACTCACTTATTAGTGCGTAAACATGCGCCGCTGCGTAACTTTGACCCCATCTTAGTTGATGCCCTCGTTGAAGCCATGGCGACCGAAGGCCCTACATTGCACACCCATAGCGTACCAAAAGCTGTGGTTAAAAATTCCGATGACAGCCTAACACTGAGCTTAGAAAACGGTGAAGGCATTACTGTCGATTGCCTAATTTGGGCAATTGGCCGTTCACCTGCGACGGGCAATATCGGCTTAGAAAACACCGAAGTGCAAGTAGATAGCAAGGGCTATGTCATCACTGACGAGCAACAAAATACCACTCACAAAGGAATTTACTGTGTCGGCGACATTATGGCGGGCGGCGTAGAGCTCACCCCAGTTGCGGTTAAAGCGGGCCGTTTGTTATCCGAGCGTTTATTTAACGGCATGACAGATGCCAAAATGGATTACAGCCTGATCCCAACCGTCGTGTTCAGCCATCCACCAATCGGCACTATGGGTTTGACCGAACCAGAAGCCCGTACTCACTACGGCGATGATAACGTCAAAGTGTATACCTCGACGTTTACCTCAATGTACACCGCCGTCACGGCCCATCGCCAAGCCTGTAAGATGAAGTTAGTTTGCGCTGGCAAGGACGAAAAAGTCGTCGGTATTCATGGTATTGGTTTTGGTATGGACGAAATCCTCCAAGGTTTCGGCGTCGCTATGAAAATGGGTGCAACTAAGGCCGATTTCGATGCGGTCGTTGCTATCCACCCCACGGGCGCGGAAGAGTTTGTTACCATGAGGTAGAAGTGATTTTCGCTTTGATTTCATCATATTTAGGGCCAGCTAATGCTGGCCCTAATTGATCACAGATAACATAAAATCATTAACTCTCACGCGACTTTCCTATAATCTCGACTGAGTACTTTGCATTTTAAACACATAGCGCGGTTATCGCTGCGCCACTGTAATCGGGATGAATAGCCTAATGCTTAAAGAACTCGCGTTCGATGGTTTGTTATTTAGTCCATTAATTATCTTTATCCCCTTAGCTTTTCTGCTTTCCTGCATCACTCGCTTGGTACTCTATCAAACTGGGCTCTATCACAAGCTGTGGCGCGAAGCTTGGTTCGAAGTTGGGCTGTTTATCTGCTATCTGGCGTTGGTCATTTACTTGCTTGGGAGTTGATTGTTCATGGGAAAAATCTTTCGTATCAGCCTCACCCTCATTGTGGTCGCGGTTGCAGGTATCGCGGGACATTGGATATGGTCGCACTACCTTTATTCTCCTTGGACCCGCGACGGCCGAGTTCGCGCCGAAATCATTACCATAGCGCCAGATGTGTCCGGTTGGGTGAATCAACTGAATGTAAAAGACAATCAAATCGTCAATAAAGGTGATGTGTTGTTCACTGTGGACGATACCCGCTACAAGGCCACGATTGCCGAATTGAATGCCAAAGCGGAAAGCCAAAAATTGGCATGGGAACTGGCAAAACATAAGTACAAACGCCGTATCGGTTTGACCAATGACAACTTGGTCAGCAAAGAAACCTTCGACGAAGCCTTTATCAATACCGAACTGGCAAGAACCAGTTATGAACTCGCACAGGCGCAATTGAATACCGCCAAAATTGACTTAGCGCGGACGCAAATTCACGCTCCCGAAAACGGTACTCTGATCAATTTAAGTCTGCGCAATGGCAACTATGTAAGCAAAGGCAACTCAGTATTTTCGCTGGTCAAACAAGACTCCCTCTATATCACAGGCTATTTTGAAGAAACCAAAATCCCCTTGGTTCACATAGGTCAAAACGCCGATGTTAGCCTGATGAGTGGCGGCCATGTCTTGCATGGCAAAGTGACCAGCATAGGTAAAGCAATCGCTAACACCAATGTCACTACTAATGGACAGTTATTGCCGCAAATCGGCCAAACCTTTAATTGGGTGAGGTTGTCGCAGCGTATTCCGGTCGATATTCAGCTAGATAGCATTCCTAAGGACATAGAGCTGAGCGTCGGCATGACAGTTTCCATCCAGCTACAGACTGACAAATAGTCATTATGACGCTGTTACTGAAGAGTTTATTCTTTCCAGACCGACGAACCCTCATCTTCGCGATTAAGGGCGTGATCTCGATGGCGCTCGCCTTATATGTGGCCATGTTCTTAAATCTAGAACGGCCATATTGGGCGCTGGTGTCGGCGGTATTCCTGCAAATTCGCCCCGAAAGTGGACTCGTGATCGAAAAGGGCTTATGCCAAATCGGCGGCACCTTAGTAGGCGCGCTCGCGGGGATTGCCATACTCAACTGGTTTACGCCCTATCCCGAACTCGCCTTAGGATTACTCGCCTGCTGGATAGGGCTAAATTCTGGGTTGTCGGCCATGGTACGCCAGCAAAACTTTGTCTATGCCTTTGCTATGGCGGGCATGACCGCCTGCTTGATAGTGCTCATTGTGATGGCAAGCCCGAGCACGGCCGATAGCGCAAAAATATTCGATGTGGCGCAGTCGAGGATCAGCGAGATTGTTGTTGGGGCGATATGCGCCGTCTTGGTCAGCTCGCTACTTTGGCCGAGCAAGGTAAAACATAGTCTGCAACTGCATGCTAAAAACACAATTAATCATACGCTTAACTATCTTGCATTAGAACTCGATTTACAGGGGGAACATGCGAGTCGCCATGAACATATCGACACGATTATGGAGTCAGTATCGGCGCTGAGTGACGATTCCAGTGCGGTGATTTATGAAGGCCCCGAAGGACGCGGGCAGAGCCATGCGGCAAACTTTCTCTGCAATAAAACCCTTTCGCTATTGGCGGCAATCCAAATATTTGGCCGGCTGCAACGTAATCATTCCCATCTTGTTAGCGAACCACTCGCGAAATCCTTAGCCAATATGCGCAGTAGTTTTACCTTGATGGCGCAATCCAGTGATTACCAAGAATGCTACAAAATGGCGCGCACCTTGAGGTATCAACTCCAGCAAAACCTGATGCAATACCGCGACCGCGCGCCGTTAGAGACGCGCTTACTCAAAGTCGCGATGGAATTAAGCGCCGATCTGATCATGGTGCTCAAGAGCTACAACGTGCTGACCAGTCACTCTGCGGTGCAGCTCAACGCGCCGCCGATGGAGTTTCACCGAGATCCATTAATAGGCGTTACCACGGGCCTGCGCAGCATGGCGGTGTTTGTCATTGGGGCTTCATTGTGGATTGGCACAGGGTCGAGCGCGGTCCTCATGATGATCCTGCTGCCCGTGGTCTTTTCCATCATGATGGCGCGCCAGCCACTGCCGATGTTAACCACGATTTTGCGCCGCATTCTTGTCGGCATCACTATCGCGGTACCCCTCACAGTGTTTTATGCTTTACCTTTGCTGGCACAGAGTAGCTGCGATTTCGAAATCCTCGTTTTAGTGCTCGCTGGGCCGTTTTTTATTGGCTTACTCGCCTTGGCGAATCGACCGACCTTGCCCTATGGGCTCGGCATTTGCGTGCCGTTTGCTGTGTTAGTGCAGCCCAGCAACACCATTTCATTTGCGATAGAAAACACCGTCAGCAATGCCTTAGCGATTTTTGTTGGCGTTACGGTACTGTATTGGTTGTTTAAATTGATTACCGAACCCAGCCAGCGGTTGATGCAATATCGTCTGCTGCAATCCATCCAAAAAGATCTGGTGCATATCGCGCAGCATGATGATCCTGAGCCTTGGTTTAACGCCCGCATGGGCGATCGACTGCTGCGGATCGCCAGTTATGAAAAAGGCTCGGGCAAGAGTTCGAGGGTATTTACCGATCTGGTGTTTACGGCACTTAATCTGGGCCATGTGTCGATTCGGATTCGGCGCATGTTGCAGGGTATTTCAGATACGCACTTAAACTTAGGCTTAGAAAATGCACTCAACCTCTGGCAACACAATTTAGGTCAGGCATTTATCGCCTGCGCCCACGGACAAGTCGCAGAAGAGTTTAAAATCAGCAGCGAGGCCTTATTACAAGCGCTGGCCCAATGTCCGTTACCCCACGAACAATTCACTATGATTACTGGGATGTTTGAACGCATCACTTTAACCTTCGAACGCACTGCTCACAGTATCGCCGAGCAGAAAAACACCTCAGAAAAATAGTCAGTTCTCAAACTATTTTTCGCCCCAAAAGCCGCTCTTTTACTGCCACCAAAACCATTTAAATCCAATAGAAGCTTGATATTTGGCCGATAAAATGCCTTAATATAGTTAGATCACTAACTATATTGGTGATATAAATTCAGTTATCAACCAAGGAGAAATTATGTCTACGGAGAACCCACCAGAGGAAAATCTCATCTCGCAAGTAGCAAGCTTTACCCGATTACACGCTAAGGAATCAATGCAGTTTATGTGTTTACTTGCAATATTAAGCACCTATCTCTTTGTCATTTTGAAACCGAGTATTATTCAAAATAACAAAGCGTTAGGAGAAAAATAACCAATGAATTACCTCGCTTACATTTCCTTAGCTATCTACTTTATCGTTATGCTCGCCATTGGCTTATTCGCTTACAAAAAATCCACCAGCGATGTGTCAGGCTATATTCTTGGCGGCCGTAAGGTAAGTCCACAGGTCACCGCACTCTCAGCGGGTGCATCTGACATGAGTGGCTGGATGCTAATGGGTCTTCCCGGTGCTATGTTTTTGGTTGGTTTCGAAACCATTTACATCGCACTTGGGCTATTGATTGGTGCTCTAATCAATTACTTGATCGTCGCACCAAAACTTAGGGTTTATACCGAGGTGGCGGACAACGCCCTCACTATCCCGGAGTTTTTTGCTAAACGCTTCGGCAATGCCAACGGCAGTATCCGTATTATTTCGGCCGTGATCATTGTGATCTTCTTTACCTTGTATACCTCAGCAGGTTTAGTGGCTGGCGGTAAATTGTTTGAGTCAGCATTTGGCCTGAACTACGACATAGGTTTAGTCGTCACACTAGCGGTTGTGGTTTCTTATACCCTTTTAGGCGGATTCTTGGCAGTGAGCCTCACTGACTTTGTCCAAGGCTGTATTATGTTTGTCGCCTTAGTCTTAGTTCCTGTCGTGGCATATCAAGAATTTACCAGCGCTGACACTATGTTGAACTTTGCGTATCAGTCGATTCCACACTTCACCGATGCGATGCAAAACGTCACTATGTTAGGGCTTATCTCAAGCTTATCTTGGGGACTCGGTTACTTTGGCCAACCGCATATTATTGTGCGTTTTATGGCGATTCGTTCAGTAGCTGACATTAAAACCGCCAGACACATAGGTATGGGCTGGATGACAGTGACCATTGTGGGTGCACTGGCAACAGGTCTTGTCGGTATCGCTTACGCCAATAAATTTGGTATGAAGCTGACCGATCCTGAAACCATCTTTATCGTGTTTTCTGAGTTGTTGTTCCATCCGATCATTAGTGGCTTCTTACTGGCCGCCATTCTGGCCGCGATCATGAGCACCATTTCATCGCAGCTATTAGTGTCATCAAGCTCACTCACGGAAGATATCTATCGCGTGATTTCGAAGAAAGAATCTACCGAGAAAGACATGGTGAAAATGGGACGCTTTGGCGTAGCAGGCGTAGCAATTGTCGCGAGTCTACTGGCGCTCGACCGCTCTAGCAGTGTGCTATCACTGGTGAGTAATGCATGGGCAGGATTCGGTGCCGCTTTCGGTCCGTTAGTTTTGTTTAGCTTGTATAAAGCGAACCTAACCCACAAAGCCGCGATTGCCGGCATAGTGTCAGGCGCAGCTACAGTGTTGTTTTGGATTTATGCCCCGGTATTGGCAGATGGACAAGCCTTAACCACAGTGGTGTATGAAATGATCCCCGGCTTTGCCGTGAGCAGTGTGGTGATTTGGATAGTCTCGTTACTCGATACTGATCCCTGTGCCAAAACCACTAAATTATTCCATAAGGCTGGCCGTGTTTTAGCCGAAGACAGATGAGGCGCGCAGGTATGACTGACTTACCCTGGAAACGCATTGTCGTTAAGGTAGGTAGTGCCCTGATTGCACCCCACAAACAAGGTTGCAGCAGCCACTACTTACTCGGCATTGCCCAATTTATTACTTATTGTCGTGCCCAAGGGATCCAAGTTGTCTTGGTCTCTTCGGGCTCAGTCGCCGCAGGATGGCATCACTTTGGCGAGGTTGATAAACCCAGCGTCACAGTGAAGAAAGCCATGGCAGCAGCAGGTCAGGCCGATATGATGGCCACATGGAACAAGTTATTTGATTTCCCGACCGCACAGCTACTGTTAACCCACGGTGATTTACGCAACCGAGATCGTTACATCAGTATTAAAGATACTATTTTCAGCCTACTCGAACATGGGCTACTGCCTATCATCAACGAGAACGATGCCGTGACCGCCGACAAGCTCAAAGTTGGCGATAACGATAATCTCTCGGCCATGGTAGCCGCAGCGGCCGATGCCGATACCCTGATTATCTGTTCGGATGTGAATGGGCTTTACACACAAAACCCCCATGAAAATCCCGATGCACAGCTTATCAAGCAGGTGACCGAGATTAATGCCGAGATCTACGCCATGGCAGGCGGCGCCAGCAGTGCCGTTGGTACAGGTGGTATGCGGACTAAGATACAAGCCGCCAAGAAGGCGATTTCCCACGGGATCGAAACCTTTATTATCAATGGTTTTGATGCTGACTCATTCAATCAATTGTTGAAGGGCCAAAACCCAGGAACCTTATTTACCCCCGATGAAAAGCCAATGCAAGATCACTTGCACTGGATGACACATACCTCGCAGGCTCAGGGCGAAGTCATTGTTGAAAATGACTTTAATATCTCCCTCGATCTCCATAGCGAGCAATTGACCAGCGACGATGTCGTTGCCATCAATGGGGACTTTTCTGCCGGTGACACCATTTTAGTACGCAAAGGTGATGGTACTAAATTGGCCAAGGCCAAATCCAATTACAGCAGTTGTTTACTTAGCTTTATTACGGACCAAGACGATCGCGAGTTTGCCAGTGAATTTCAGCAAAAGACTGGACCGATCATTTCCGAGAAAAACATCGCCATTCTCGAATAAGCATCAGCCGAATAAATATGAGCGAGTAAACATCTAAGCGGAGTAAATATGACTTTAATCAAAAACTTATCTCAAGAAGCTGCTAGAGCGGCTCTTATTCTCGCCCAAGTTGACGAACAGCTTAAAAATACTGTACTCCTCGACATGGCGCGTTCATTACGTGAAAAGTCCTACGAAATCCAAAGCGCTAACTTGATTGACCTACACAGAGCAACAGCCGATAACGTTGCCCCTGCAATGCTCGACCGCTTAACGTTAACGCCAGAACGCGTAGAAGCCATGGCAGTAGGGATTGAAACCATCGCTGCCTTGCCCGATCCGATTGGCAATGAACGTTATATTGGTCAACGACCTAACGGCTTATCCATCAGCAAGATGCGCGTGCCATTAGGCGTGGTTTGTATGATTTATGAAGCGCGTCCGAATGTTACCGCCGATGCGGGTGCCCTGTGCTTTAAATCCGGTAATGCCGTGATTTTGCGCGGTGGTAAAGAGGCGCTGCACACCAGCAAAATTATCGCCACCATTTTGCAAAGTGTATTGAAACAGTACGGCTTGCCCGAGGCGTTAATCACAGTAGTGCCCGATCCTGACCGTGCACTGATGTTGGAACTGATGCAGCAACGAGATTATATTGATGTAATCATTCCCCGTGGCGGCGAAGGCTTGATTAACTTTGTGTCTGACAACAGTAAAATCCCAGTGATCCAGCATTTTAAAGGCGTGTGTCATTTATACGTCGATAAAGATGCCGATCTGGATATTGCTTTGGACTTACTGCTCAACGGTAAAACCCAGCGCACAGGCGTGTGTAATGCCCTCGAAGCCCTATTAGTGCACCAAGAAATTGCTTCGCAATTCCTGCCTAAAGTGGCCAAAGCGCTGGCCGAGCATAAGGTTAAAATCAATGCTTGTACCCAATCCGGTGGCTACTTCGAAAACTGTACTTATATGGAAGAAGACGATTTCGGCCAAGAGTATTTAGATCTCGAAATCGCCATTCGCCAAGTCGATCACTTCGACCATGCAATCCAACACATTGCCCGTTTTGGTAGCCAGCACACCGAAGTGATTTGCACCGAAAACGAAGTCACAGCCGCACGCTTCCAACGTGCAGTCGATGCCTCAGTGGTGATGGTCAATGCTTCTTCGCGCTTCTCCGACGGCAGCGAACTCGGTCTTGGCGCCGAAATCGGCATCGCGACCTCTAAGCTACATGCCTACGGCCCAATGGGACTCGAGTCCTTGACCGCTGAGAAGTATTTAGTCTCAGGTACAGGCCAAGTGCGGGCGTAAACCTAAGGTGTAAATCATACTTTTAGGCTTAACAAGTCCGTAGGATTTCGATTCAATTGTAAAGATTAAAGGCCACAGTCGGTAACGACTGTGGCCTTTTTGTTGGCTAAAGGAACTTGAGTCACAACAGCTTCTGTTCCAAGTCGATGCCCTGAAACCGAGTTATAGTAAGGCATGCGCTAAAAGTGAAGCACTCACCGCGACCGCTTATCACAGCTCGCTGACAAACTATTCGCCAATAAGTTACAACCCCGCTTCAACAATTTACACATTGGGCATATTGCATTTATTTTCAACAAACCTATCATGCGATCGATTCTCATTTGCAACTATGTGCTTTATTTGCGCTCAGGATCGCCAATCATCATTTAATCTGAAATCGCCTGAAAGGATTGAAATACCATGCCTCCCCTATCTGTTTTAACGTCATGGCGCTCGCCATTGATCCCTGTACTTCTCAGCACACTCACTTTGACGGTTCAAGCCAATACGGACCCTAAGCAAGATGAGAAAGAAGATACAGAACAGATAGAAAGATTAAACGTAGTAGGAACCTACACCCGAGCGGCAATGAATAGCGCCACGGGTTTGTCTATGTCACTCAAAGAAACCCCGCAAAGCGTCACTTTGATTACCGAAGAGATGATCAGTGATAAAGGTTTGGTCACTATGGAGTCAGTGTTAAATCACACTCCGGGCGTCACTATGGTGGGCGATGCCTCTGAAAATAGTCAGATATTCGTGCGCGGCTATGCACTCGACAGCGGGGTGCAAATTGACGGCTTAATCACCACCTCTTCATCCCATGTTTACAGCGGCTCAATAGATCAAGGTTTAGACCCTGTAATTGCCGAACGGGTTGAAGTATTAAAAGGTGCGGCTGGGATCTTAAGTGGTTTAGGTGAACCTTCTGCCACGGTTAATTTTATTCGCAAACGCCCAACGGATGACACCCGTGCCACGGCAAGTATCAGTTATGGCTCATGGAATACCTATAGACTTGAGGCCGATGTTTCTGGCTGGCTCACGGATTCAGGCAATGTGAAAGGTCGATTCGTCAGTGCGGTGAAGAAAGGCGATTCGTTTATCGACCGCTATCAACGCGATACCACAGTGCTTTATGGCGTAGTTGAAACGAGTCTAGGTACAGATACTAGCTTGTCACTGTTTGCGGACTATCAAAAATCACAAACCGACGGTGTGTATAACTGGAACTCTAATCCTGCATTTTATACCGATGGCACAGCTGTCGAGTTCGGCCGCAGTTATTCCAGCTCACAGGACTGGACCCATTGGGACGTGACCCAAAAAAGTCTCATGGCCGAATTTAAACATAGATTCGATAACGACTGGTCACTCGTCAGTGCCTATCGTATTGCTAACGCCACCATAGATGCATTGGCCTTTTACCCTGGCGACAACATAGTGAAATCAACCGGCGAGTTTGTCGGCCCTTGGGGCGATACCTATGCCGCCCAACATGATCGCGAGTCAGATACCAACAGTTTCAACCTGTATGCAACGGGTAACTTCGACTTACTCGGCCGTGAACATAGCGCTGTGATCGGTTTTAACTACGGTGACAACGAGTTCGATAACATCAACACTGAATCTGGACGCCAACGTCGCTATAACGTCGCGGATCAGGGCAATTACCCCAAGCCTAATATTCCTAATTCACCCACCAATGGCCAAACCAATGAGCAAAGCCAATCGGGTGTTTACGGCACAGTCCGTGTCAATCTGTTGGATTCCCTGAAGTTAATGGTCGGCGGACGCGTGAGTAACTGGTCCTACGAAAAACATGATCTCGTGGGCAATAGCACAGATGCGACCATGGAAAAAACCGGCATTTTCATCCCCTACTATGGCCTAGTCTACGATGTGACCGAACAAATCTCTGTCTATGCCAGCCGTACTGAAATCTTCAAACCTGGCACCTATTTTGGTGAAGATGGCCAACTGCTCGAACCCGCAGAAGGCACCAACGTCGAAGGCGGCATCAAGGTCGCACTGTTCGATGACACACTCAATATGTCAGCGGCCATCTACGAAACCAATAAAGACAACGAACCCGAATATGCGGGTAAAGGTCAGCTCCCTTCTGGGGATTCTATCTACGAAAGTGTGGATGGCATTACCACTAAAGGCTACGAGTTAGAAATTGCCGGACGGCTTACCGACTTATGGGATATCAGTGGCGGTTATACCCATAACGACGCGGAAGATGAAGATGGCCTACGTCGTCAAACTTATCTACCCGAAGATATTTTCAAACTCACCACTAAATATAACTTTGAAGACATTCTGCCGGGCATTACTGCGGGCGCAAGCTGGCGCTGGCAGAGCAGCACTTTCTATCAAGGCACTATTTATGGCGTCGATGGCGCGCCGAATGTGGCTTATCGCCAAACACAATCAGCCTACTCACTCGTCGACTTAATGTTTGGCTACCAAATAACACCGTCGATTTCGATGCAAGTGAACATTAACAATATTTTCGACAAAAACTATAACCGCTCACTCTGGGGTTACGCAGACTTTGGCGAGCCACGTAATGCCACGCTGTCACTACGTTGGACACTGTAAAAATTTGCACGCTACCCTAAACAACATTAAGGATAATTATATGAAACAAGCATTTGCAATACTCACTTTACTCGGCGGAATCGCCTTTTCGGCTCAAGCGCATGAAGTGTGGCTTGAGCGTAATACCGATGGTTCGGTTAAAGTGCAATTTGGCGAACCGGGTTCAGAGCAAGCTTCGGCAGAAGAGTTAGCATCCTTAAGCGCGGCGCGTATTTTCGCCGCCAATGCCAAGACACCGTTAACCGCCACAGCGCAGGCCGATCATCTACTGGTCAAAACCCAAGATAGCAAGAGTGACATCAGTTTCTATGCCGATACCGCGTGGCAACCATGGAAAACTGAGACCGGACTACAGGCCGCAATACTCTACGCTCGCACGGGACAAGAACACACCAAAGCGCTGCAAGATTTTGAATTTACGCCAGTAAAGTCAGGCGCTCCCGAGTTTGTGCTTAGCTATAAAGGCGCGCCACTGGTGAACCATTCAGTGCAAGTGTATCGCCCCGGTTTTTGGAGCAAGTCTTTCACTACCGATGCCCAAGGTAAATTCGCCCTCGATACCCCAGATGCAGGCCGCTACTTGCTCGTCAGCAACCACACCACAGAAGGCAAACAAACACTGGCTGGCAACGAGGTTGATAGCGTTTTACACATCACCACCACGAGTTTTATCACTCAGTAACAATCTTAATAGTGAGATGGAGTTAACGTGCGGTATTTAATGATAGGTTTATACCTGCTGTGTTTTGCAGTCCACGCAAGCGCAGTACCTGTAACAGTCGCCTTGCCCCAAACGGGCAGCACCAATGAACTGTTGCCACTCAGTGGCTCCATTAAATCCGCACGGGTGGCTCGCTTATCGGCACGTACCAATGGCTTAGTCGCCAAAGTGCTGGTCGATGCGGGCTCGCAAGTCCGCGCAGGCCAGCCTTTACTCGCACTCGACGATACCTTAGCCGTACATCAATTAGCACAGCGTCAAGCCGATGTAATAGCCGCTAAGACCATGCTGGCAGAAAAGCAGCGACTCCTCACCGAGGCGCAAACACTCAGCGCTCAGCAGTTATTCCCCGAAACAGAGCGCGCGATTCGCCAAGCGGCGTTAACCGAGGCCGAAGCCAATCTGCAGAGTTTAACGGCAGCACTCGCACACCAAAAAGAGGTAGTCGCCCGCCACCAACTGATGGCGCCGTTTGCAGGGGTGATCTCCAGCAAACAAACTGAAACCGGTGAATGGGTTAATGTCGGCACTGAAATCTTCACCTTAGTATCCCAAGAACAGCTCTGGCTCGACATTCAAGTGCCGCAGGAAATGTTCCAAAGCGTAGCCACTGCGACTCACGTTGACATTTCCGCCGACATGCTGCCTGAACAAGCGTTTATCGGCCATGTGAGTGCCCTTGTCCCTGTGAGCGACCACAATGCTCGCAGCTTCTTAGTACGCTTGACCATTCCCGAAGCGGATGGACTTTTGATGCCCGGCACATCGGCCACCGCCACCTTCCACTTACAGCGGGCGCAACACAGTGTTGTCGTGCCGCAAGATGCGCTAGTCCGTCACCCCGACGGCCAGTTCAGTGTCTTTACCGTGCAAAACAACATAGCCCAACGGCATACCGTTCAAGTGGGCCATACGAGCGCCATCGGGATTGAAATCCTCAGCCCATTACCTAAAGATGCGCCCGTGGTGATCCGCGGTAACGAGAGCCTACAAGACCAACAGCCAGTCTCTGTACTCAACTCTGCAGTAGGAGGTTAGTGGGATGCTGAAGTTTGGAATTAAACATGGCACCTTACTGTCGGTCATAGTCCTGATATTTTGCGTATTGGGCACGGCTGTAGCACTGCGTATCCCAATCCAAATGATCCCCGACTTAGATGTGCGCACCATCAGCGTGGCCACTGGTTGGCCGGGAGCGACACCGCAAGACGTCGAAAAAGAAATTCTGCTTGAGCAGGAACGCTACCTGCGCACCCTACCCAACTTACAACGCATGACCTCTTGGGCCGATACCGGTTCAGCATGGATAGAACTCGAATTCCCCCAAAGCACTGAGATCAGTGACGCGCTTATTCGTGTTAGCAATGCGCTCAGCCAAGTATCGTCTTATCCAGAAAACGTCGACCAACCACGGCTTTACAGCAGTTCATATTCAGACAACGCTTTCATGTATTTCCGTCTCGTGCCAGTCGCAGGCAACCCGCTGAATCTAGATATAGACATGATGCGCGATTTCGCGAACGACTTCATTCGCCCACAAATGGAGCGCGTCAAAGGTGTTTCCTCCGTCACTATTCAAGGCGGTGCCGAACGGCAAATCCAAATACTGCTCGATCCCGCCAAACTCGCCCAACGCGGCATCAGCATTATGGATGTGCGCCAAGCCATTAGAGATCGCAACAAAGACACCTCTGCGGGCGATATCGACAGTGGTAAAAAACGTTATTTACTGCGGGTGATTGGCCGTTTCGAGGATTTAAATCAACTTAAGCAACTGATTTTAAAACGCCAAGGTAATACGAATATTCTGCTGCAAGACGTGGCCGAGATAAAACTCGACCACGCTGAGATCCGTGAGCTGTCCTTTGCCGAACAAGAACGTACCCTCAGCTTAGCGGTTAAGCGGGACGTCGGTTCTAACGTTATCGCCATCAAAGCCGCCATGATGCCAGTGGTAGCGCAGATCAATCAAAATCAACTCGCCCAGCACGCCATGCAATTAGAGTTATTCAGTGATGATGTGCGCTATGTGCAAGATTCGGTTGAAAATGTGTGGGTGAATTTGGGCCTAGGAGCCTTACTGGCAACCTTGGTCATGTACCTCTTCTTGCGCTCGAGTCGAGCCACCCTGATTGGTGTTATCGGTATTCCGCTGTGTACCTTAGCCGCCTTCGTCGGGCTACTGGTATTTAATCGCACCATCAATGTCATTTCCCTCGCGGGTGTGGCCTTTGCCATAGGCATGACAGTCGATAACAGCATTGTGGTGCTCGAAAGCATTGAACAAGCACGCAGACGCGGATTAGATCGTCTCGAAGCAGCCATAAGTGGTATCTACGATGTGTGGCCTGCGGTACTGGCCTCGACACTCACCACAGTGCTGGTGTTTGTGCCCATTCTATTTATCAAACAAGAAGCGGGACAACTGTACTCGGATATCGCGATTGCCATCGCTTCATCCATTGTCGCTTCTATGTTGGTCGCAGTGTTCATCGTACCCGCCGCTATTGCACGTTTTGGCTTCGGTAAGATGCGCTCGGCAAGCACAGACCAAAGTGAGCCGCCCAAAGCATCACGCATATTGATCTTAGTCAGCCAGCTGGTGCTATCGGCAAAACGCCGCGCCGCTGTGATTGTGCTATCACTCGTCTCGACGATTGGGCTTGCAGCTTGGCTTATGCCTCCGGCCGAATATTTACCCGAAGGTGAAGAACCAAAAGCCTTTACCTCTATGGTCGCGCCTCCGGGTTACAACCTGTCGGAAATGGCTAAAATTGCAGAAGAATTAACGACTCAGCTTTCTGCGAGAGTCAATGCCGAGGCGGCATCCTTTGAATCTGGTGAGCAAAAAATTCCGCCGCTAAAATACTATACCCTCAGCGTAGGTGTCGGCAGTATTTGGGTGATGAGCGAACCCGTTCGCAGCCAAGATATGGAGGCCATGATGAGCTCACTCACTGCCTTGTTTGAGCAATATCCGGGCATGCGCGCCTATTCATCGCGGGGGTCGATTATTTCTAGCAACGATGGCGGCACCCGCGCAGTCGCCTTGGATATTTCTGGCCCGAATCAAGCCAGCCTCTATCGTGCTGCCGAAGCGGCGTATCAAGCGGCGGAAAAAGTATTTGCCGAACCACAGCTGTATTCAGACCCATCAACCTTGTCGCTAGATCAACCGCTGTGGCAGATTTCCCCTCGCTGGCAACGTCTTGTAGAACAAGACTTTAGCGGCAGCGAGTTTGGCTATGCGGTTTCGGCACTGAGCGATGGCGCCTATGTCGACGAGTTTTTCCTCAATGATAACAAGGTTGATATCTTCCTCTTTAGCCTTGCGGGCAATCAACAGAGCCTGTCGCAATTGGCGCTCGCACCGATAGTGACGCCTAAGGGGAATGTACTGCCACTGCAAGCCTTGGCCGATATTAGCGAGCAGATGGATAGCGACAGTTTACGCCGCGTCGATGGCCGCAGAACCGTGACCCTTTACATCATTCCGCCGCGCGCCATTGCGCTGGAAACCGCAGTGGCTAAGGTGCGGGAAGAATTAGTCCCAATCCTCTATCAACAAGGGGCGGTCGGCAAAGATGTCAGTTTGGATATTTCAGGCGCAGCCGATCAGCTCGAAGCGACGAAAGCGGCACTTTCAAGCAATTTTCTGGTCGCCGTATTGATCATCTACTTGTTATTAGTCGCAATTTTTAATCACTGGGGTTATCCGTTATTTGTGCTGATCACTATCCCACTCGGGCTCGCAGGCGGGTTAGTCGGCTTACAAGTGCTTAATTATACTGGCAGCTTGTTTGCGTATCTTGGCGGCCAAGGTTGGCACCAACCCTTTGATATGATTACCATGCTTGGATTTTTAATCCTGCTCGGCACAGTCGTTAATAACCCGATTTTGATCGTGGAGCAAAGCCGTAAAAACCTGCAATCGGGTCTGTTTAGTGTCGTTGACGCCGTAAAATCGGCCGTCGCTAATCGCTTACGGCCGATTTTAATGTCCACCGCGACGACCTTGTTTGGTCTATTGCCGCTGGTGTTATTCCCCGGTGCGGGCAGCGAGCTCTACCGCGGCGTTGGCATAGTTGTGTTGGCAGGCCTTATCGTGGCAACGCTCCTCAGCTTAACCTTTTTGCCCGCCCTGTTAATCTCTGTGTTGTCCTACACCAACAGGGCCAATTTAACCGCCAGTTCAGCCAAAGTGGCACGCCATCATGATTGAGAAAATCGCCATGACTCAGCCGTTAATGCAAAGACTAACGCGTTGGAAAAATTCCGCTATTTGGCGCGATAGTCTGCACATAGGTAATCGCTGCCTCGCGGCCATATTCGGGGGTTATTTGTTAGGTGCGGTCGCGACCATTTTGCTCGCGCAAATCCTGCCGTTATCTCAGGTTGATCGGGTGTTAACCGCCATGATGCTGTCATTTACTGTGTACACCTGCGCCGTGATTTGGGTGTTCAGCGTTAAATCAACGTGGCGATACTGGCTGGATTTATTCGCGCTTAGCGGTCTGCTGTATTTAGCCTACCTTGCCGCTAAGGCGTTGGATATCAATCCTATTCAAGGTGGCGGATTATGAAAGACTCCTTTTTTCGTTCAATGACTTGGCTACACACTTGGGTGGGATTACTCACCTGCTGGGTGTTATTTCTGGTGTTTTTTGCCGGAACAGCGGCCTATTACCGTGCTGAAATTAACCTATGGATGCAACCCGAAAACCACGGCAGCCAATATGATGCCCATGCGGATAATCAACAATTGATACTCAAGGGCCTCACGTCCTTGGCACAACAAGCGCCTGACGCTGAGTCGTGGTGGATTTACTTACCCACACAGCGCACGCCATTACTGACCTATGCATGGAGCGATCCCGCCGCTGAAGAACAGCGATTTGGTGATTATCATCAAGGCTTTATTAACCCTGCAACAGGTGAAGCCTTACCTAAAGCACGGGAAAGCCGAGGGGGCGACTTTCTCTATCGACTGCATTTCGACTTGTACTATATGAGTGTGCTCACAGCGCGTTGGATTGTCGGCTTTTGCACTATGTTCATGTTGGTCGCCATCATCAGCGGGATAGTGATCCACAAACGTATTTTTAAGGATTTCTTTAGTTTTCGCCCCGGAAAAGGCCCGCGCTCTTGGTTAGATGCCCATGTCGCCAGCTCAGTGCTCGCATTGCCCTTTCATCTTATGATCACTTACACCGGCCTAGTGACTTTGATGTTTATGTATATGCCATGGGGACTTAACACGCAATATGGTGATGAAACTCAAGCCTTTTATTCGCAATGGAAACCCATTTACCAAACTCCCGCCGCCACGGGCACGCCAGCCACTATGCTCGATAGTCAGAGTTTACTCAGTGCGATCCACAGTGTCGTGGGTGAGTCACCAATTGAAGGCTTGCAGTTTGATAATCTCAACGACAGCAATGCCAGCGTAACAGTCAAAATCGCCCCTGAGCACAACTTAAATCAGCAAGCGCCTTGGTATCACTTGTCTACTGTGACAGGTGCTGTGTTGGCGCAGTCGGCAGTGACTTCGGGAGCGAATCAAACCCAAAGTGCCATGATAGCCTTGCACAGTGGTCGCTTTGCTGGCCAAGGCCTACGTTTACTGTATTTACTGGCGGGATTAACGGGCTGCGTGATGATCGCCAGCGGCGCAATTATGTGGGCCGAAAAACTGGCACAAAAGCAGCTTAAAAAAGATAAGAATCATAGCGGGCTCACGCTAGTGAACATGTTGAATCTCGCCACCTTTGCTGGCTTGCCCATAGCGTTAGCGAGTTATTTCTACGCCAATCGACTCTTACCTGTCACCTTTGCAGATAGAGAGAACTGGGAAATCCATTGTTTCTTTATCAGTTGGGCGTTAGTCGCACTGCTCGCTTGCTTCAAACGAGATAAACAAACATGGCAACGACTCTTTTTACTCACCGCCTTGCTTTATGGCCTGTTACCCCTGCTCAATGCCATGACTTCGCAGTATCAGCTGATAAGTAATCTACAGCGCCAAGCCTATGTTCTCGCAGGATTTGATCTGATGATGCTCGCACTTGCGGCGCTATTTTACATGGCAGCCAAACGCTTGCGTAGCCCTAAAAAAGTGCTGGCTACACGGCCAACCAAAGCGACCGCAGAATTAGGAGTTGAATCATGACAGCCACAGTCGAATTGTTAACCTGTTTTATCGCCATGGGGCTGTTGGCCTTATCTTATTTTAGCCACCACCGCGCCGTGCGTAACCGCCCGTTAACCGATGCACAGGCACGCGGATTTCGCACCGCTGGTACTGCAACGCTCGTCCTGTGCTATTGGCTTGCCAGTCGTCATTACGGCCCAGCGTACGCCAGCGTATTACTGCTCGGCTGGGTGTGTTTAAGTTCGATAATCCTAGTAATTTTACTCAGCTACAAGCCACGCTGGTTACAGCCCATATTACCCGCCAGCACCGTAGTGTGCTTGCTCGGTTTGTTATATTAAATACCGAATGAGATCGATTATGAGCGGGGCTAATTGATAAAAATCATAGAGTAGGGATTGTGAGATGAGTTCTTTTTTAAAGCCATATACACATCGAGTGACGATATAGCTAATTAAGCACCCACATTCCAGTGACTCGCCCTTACAAAGGCTTCAAATAAACCGAAAGTACCCAAGCAACTTGGTTTTTATATAAAAAAACCTTCCAGTCACCACTGGTGGTAATAACTTCAATACGCTCTCCTTTTAAAAGTGAGCCGAGTAGATATCCATTACGATTAGGCTTATCTCTAACATTGAGCTTATCTACTGTAACTTCAAATACTTGTACATTCTCAGATGTAGGTTCGCTGGTACCTTTAACACCAGAGGATTGGATATTATTTGCGCCGTACAATGTAGACGATTTATAGCTCTGACTTGATGTACCAACATGGCAAGTTTTATTCCACGAAATGCATGAATTACCACATGGTTGGCCTTTCTTACAGTTTTTAGCGTAAGCAACTGATATCAAATTACTCATTAAAAATACTAGCACTAGCACCCATAGCCTATTCATATTTAGTTCCTTTAATGTTCTTACCTAACACCCAAAAGACATGACAGACAAATCTCTTCGGGCCTAAATTTCATACCTGATGTCGCAGAATACAATTCCCCCTCGGAGTTGCCGCAGGGCGAATGGTAAATTCGCGTGAGTCTCGCCATGGAAGGCGAGCTAGCTTTCGCAGGTGCATGGACGCATCCTTCGGAAGCGATAGCAAATTTGCCAATGAGCACAAGGGGCTTTCAACTCCGTTGGGGGCGGCAAGGGAGATCCAAGAGGGAATTGCTGTTGATCCCCTCTTGGTCGGGTGTGGGTTGAAGACCCACGACGTTAATCAAGCGCAGCTTGATAATAAAATCACAACAGTGATTAACCCAAACTTATTCCCCATCACACTGTGACTTACCCGCTTGATAGCAACTCGGTTGGCGTGGACACACGGCGCCGCGGGAGCAAATCAGGCGGGCGTCGTTTTTGATCCCGCGCTCTATCCAGTTGATATTGAGAATTTTTGCGACGCTCACCAGATCACTTTTAATGTGTTTTGGAATTGTGACTGAACCGCCACTGGCGACACAGGCATCTTTCAAATCGTGGGCGATAGACAGGGCATCTTTACCTTGGGCTTCAATCGCCGGATTCAAATCAATACCGGCACAGAGGACATGCGGGTTGCCAGCCGAATCTTCGACTTTAATCGACTCACAGCAGTAAATGCGTGGTTCGTTGCCGACGTTTAAAATCGAAATCTGTGCCGAAGTGCCGACCGTTGGCTCGCTGATCATCCTAAAGACTGCCCAATGCTGACAAGGGTCTTCCACTAACCGCATATTGCCCCAAGGCAGTGGGATCCCGTTGCCGCGATAAACCGCCTTGAGCTTGCCCGGTGCGTAAGCGTCGAAATAATGCCAATGGGGATAAGGAGAGACGACTGTCATGCGCCGCATGGCGACCGAGGCTGATACTTGCAGTTGCTTGTGTACTTCAATCTCGTAACCGTGGCGGTCGAGTAATTGGCGATAAGGCACTTTAGGGCACAGCAGCGCACCGGCGAAAAAGCTCGATTCAAAGTCACGCCAGGCATGTAAAATATCCTGCGCGTTCAAAGTATTGGACTGCATACCCGCTTCTTCGTCCACTTCCTCTTTACGGCCTGAGGTCATCACACTCTTGAGGCCGTCTTTGTTGTGCAACACACAATGACCTATGTGCACGGCTAAGTCATATTTGAGTCTATTAGGACGATTTTTAAGGATTTTATTCACATAAATTGTGCTGGGCGGCTCAAAAAATGAGGTGACTAACTGGCGTGAACTCACGCCCATATCGTCGATCACTTCCTGTGGTGTGCTATCTATCCATTTGATTTTTAATCCCATGCCCTTAGCAATATCCATCATATCGTCCAGAGATAAGGGCATACGCTTGAGGCCGACTTCTTCGGCGGCACGTTCAAGATCGGGAAAATGATTTTGATGGTGTTCTTGATGGGCGCGGATCAATAAATGGGCAAACTGCCGACCTGAAATCCCCGTCTGCGACAGCATTTCTGGTATCGCGATTTGCAAAATATCATTGGAAAACAAAAAACTGGGTTCGAGCGCCATACCGCTTATGCCACCTCGGCGACCTTTATCTGGCGTAATGGCGCTTTCTTCAGGTACATCATCAAGGAACCAGTCGGCATCTTTTTGAAAAACAGCGGCGATCACAGCCAGCATTCCGGCACTCGGCACTCGTTTTCCACGCTCGATCATCGACAAATATGACACAGAGGGCGCACTTCCGGCGTCGACTCGAATGCAGCGTGCCGACAAATCTTCCATGGTTAAGTTATTACGTTTCCGTAGGTTACGTATTTTTGTACCTAGGAAGTGTGATTTTCTCATCAAGCTCTGGTCATTGCGCATTTTGTAAAATTCACAGTGTAAAATTTTTATTGTGAAATTGTAGTCAAAAAAAGACTAGACTACAAATTAAGCAATCAAGAAACGACTCAAGCAAACCAGCGGAGTCAGCCCATTCAAGAAATGCTTAACCACTAACCCTTAAAGCGGGCAAGCACTTAAAGCGGACAAGCCAAGTTGAAAACAAACTTTGATAAACCAAAAGTTGAATCAAAACCCTGAATTTTTAAATTGAAAGAGTGAGAGGAACGAGCGATGAATATGTCAATTATCAAGAGCAACCAGATCCAACCGAATCTAAACAGCCTCATCGCAGAAGAAGTGCTAGCCGTGGCCCAAGTGAATGTCGCCGAGCACGAAAAGATCGCCAATGCGAAACAATTCCTCGACCGCCTCTTTCCACTCAACTCTGGTTCACACCAAGATGTGAGCAGCTATGTGGTTTACTACCAACACTTGTTGGCCTTTTTTGCCGACGGCAGCCACAGTGGTTTACGTCAGCCAAAACAGTTTGTGGCTTTTAACGGCACTAAAGATGCGCCTTGCGCCATAGTGTTGCAGGACCTAGGTTGCCACGTTGAACTCAGTTTCGACCGCAATGGCATGATAGGGGCGAGAGACGTTGCCAATCTGGAAGATATCCAAATCGAAACGTCATTAAACATGGTCGTCGGAACACCAGAGTCACGTTCAGCCGCATCGCGCCATTGGCTCAGCCTGTTACATGCGGGGATGTCCAGCGCCAACGACACCCAAGATAAGTTATTTACCGCAAAGGATGGCAGCGATTACAATCTGAAAAGTATCGTAAATTTATAATTTCACGCTCTGTAACCTCGCCATTTATAATCTAGCTAAGAAGATGAACTGAGCACAGTTCATCTTCTTCGATTTACCCTCCTGCTTTGCCAAACCTTCTAAGAGTCAATAAAACTGATTGACTAGATAAGTTTAATTGATTTTATTGAGGCTAATACTCACAGCTATAATGCCCCCTTGCATCTGTCTCCATGATCAATCCCCATTGATCGCCATTTTGTATCCGTCGCTTAATGTGAAGATCTATGGTTGGAACGATAAAACCGAATCGCTCGAGCCTAAGGCGTTATGAATTCTTCATCGATATCACAGCAAGATAATAAGACTCATCGCATCGTTTTCATCTGTGCGGGCTTGTTATGCCTCGCGCCTTTTATCTCGTCGCCCATGGCGCTAGTCTTAGGTTTTACCTTAGCTAGCCTTGGCTGGGTGCCAGTGCAATGGAATATCGCCGCACTCACCAAAAAACTCCTGTCTTATTCGATCATTGGCTTAGGATTTGGGATTAACTTAAACGCGGCGATAGAGGCGAGCACCCACAACTTCGGCTTGATAGTTGGCTCAATCTTTTTCACCCTCAGCTTAGGATTTGTGCTCACCCGAACACTGAAATTTGATCATGTCACGGGTCATTTGATTGCCTCTGGTACTGCTATTTGTGGTGGCAGCGCCATTGCCGCTGTGGCTCCAGCCATCAATGCGCGTAACGATCAAACCGCCACTGCGTTAGCCTGCGTATTTGTGCTCAATTCTGTCGCACTGTTTTTATTCCCCGCACTCGGTCACTTGCTCAATATGAGCCAATACGATTTTGGCGTGTGGAGTGCCATCGCCATCCACGATACTTCATCGGTTGTCGGCGCCGCTTCGGCCTATGGCGATGAAGCCTTAAAAACCGCCACAACCATAAAACTCGCCCGCGCCCTGTGGATTATCCCCATCGCACTGGTCAGCGCTATGCTGTTTGGTGGCGATAAGCGCAAACTTAACCTACCGTATTTTATCGGTTTTTATTGTTTAGCCATTGCTGTGGCGCATTGGTTACCGCAGTTTAACGCTGTTTATGACACCTTGTTTATGATGTCGAAACGGGCATTAGTCCTGTGTTTGTTTTTGATTGGTGCAGGAATTACAGTGCAGAAAATGCGGGCGAGTGGCCCCAAACCTTTGTTGCTTGGGGTCATGCTGTGGGCAGCGATTGGTATCACGTCTTTAGTGTATATTCTTTATTTTCAATAAGTATGGTTTAGCAGAAAGCCAGTCTACTCTGCCGTCGGCTTCATTCGCCAAGCCCAGCAGAGGACGCCTACAAAGGCGGAAAATTCGATAAGTGAACGCACGAGTCCTGTGGTTTGCGTCGAAGCGACCAAGGCAATCAGGCAAAACACGATAATCAGCCAGTTTTTCAATTGCATCTTCCTGCAAACTTAGGGGATGCTCATTATTGTTTAGAACTAAAAACTCAGCAAATATCGATTTTCAATAACAAATAGCTATAACAGCTAAGCCAATCCAGTGCAGATTAAGCCGCCTTAGAACTTGATGCCGCTTCATTCGCAGCAAGATCTTGATTATGTTCTTGAATAAAGTCTTCCATAAACCAAGCACAGAAAGTGTGGCGTCCATCTACAGCCGCTTTGCCATAAATGGTCGATGCCTGTTGTCTGACGGTTTTTTCTTTAGTCTGGCGAACTTCGGCAATTTCTTTAAAACTTAAGCCTTTAAGTAATAAAAATGCCACTTGCTGCTCACTCTTAGTAAAGCCCCAAGTCTCGAATTGCTGCGATACAGCTTGGCTGTATTCTTGTCTGGCAGAACGCATTTGCGTCGACATATTGTCGATTTTCTTATCCGCATGCTCCAACCGTTTAGCCAACGCTTTCACTTCGCGGGAGCGACGAATAAGGTCATAACTTAAGTACATGGCACCAATCACAGTGAGCACTAATAACATGGCTTCCTGGGCAATATGCCACTGGGGAATGCCCAATTGAATGTCGGATGAGATGTCAAAAAGCTTAAAGCATATGATCAAGGCCAACAGACCAATAATGACAAGATCCTTCATCGAAAAACTCCTAAATAAAAGCAAAATCAACCAATTAATTTATGGGACATATGTACCATAGACGGTTTTATGATACATGTCCCCCACGACTTTCGCCCACCAATCCCTACACTGACAGCACACTTTATTACCATAGAATCGTCCTATGTCTGTCAGTACGTCTTGTATCAAGTTATGTCTGTTGGCGACCTTAGTCAGCAGCAGTTTCCTGTGCCACGCCGCGAATTCCGAGCTATCTCAAGCACTCTCCACCAGCCAAGCTAGATTACATTCTCTATCTCAATCGGGCGGCCAGTTACCGCAATCACAAATAAGCTTGAGCAGCTCAGCTTGGCTCAATGGCCTGCCGAGCATTAGCCTGAGTCACTTAGGTAGCCTAGATAATGGTAACAGCTACGAGCAGGAACTCTCACTCAATTTGCCAATAAAATCCCCTGCTTTGCACAGCAGCGACAAGCAGATTAAACAACTCACCCAAGGCATTCAGGCGCAACAAGTCGTGCTGCAAGGCCTGTATTTATCGGGATTATTGCGACAAAGCCTGTGGGAACATCGTCTTGCTGCAGTGAAACTGGCCCAATTAGATCGTAAGAGCCAATTACTCGACAAGCTTCATAGTCAGCAAAAGCAACTCACAGATGCGGGCGAACTACCGATTGCCCACATACTCTTGTTAGAACGCGAACTGGTGGATATTGCACTGGAGCGGGTCGATCTTAATCAGCAACAGGCTGAGGCGCTTGCCCTCTATCAACAGCTGACAGGACAAGAGCAAATACCGCAGGACATAGCCGAAACCGCGCGGCCACTGTCAGCCAGCAGCCAACCCAATGACATTCTCGCGCAGCATCCATTATGGCAATTATTAAGCCTGCAGAAGCAGCAACAGCTACTGATCATCCAGAGCCAGCAAGCGGGGGATAAAGACCCTTGGACAGTCTCACTCACGGCTAAAAATACCGCCGATAACCAAGTTGATGATCAACAGCTTGGCATCGCCGTTTCTGTGCCACTGACTTTAGGTTCTGCCCTATCGCAAACCGAATTATCCCAATGGCAACAAGCCAATACCGAGCACACGCTCAACCTCGACCGTACCTATATCGAACTAAAAACTCAGCTTAAAAAGCTAGAGCAACAGCAACAAAACTTACTCGACCAACAGACATTGCTAACCCAAGCCTTACACCTTAGCCGCACCATTACTGAAGAGCTGGCCAAGGTCAAAGACCAAAATCAAGTTAGCTACGAAGTCTGGCTGCGCCGCTATATGGATGCGCTCGATACCGAATCCCGCTTGGCACTGAACCAAGTCGCGCAGCAACAACTGCACTCCCAACAACTGCAAGCCTTAGGAATTTCATTATGATGGCCAAGTACGGCGCATGCCTTTTCTGTTTATCCGCCAGTGTAGCCACGTTAGCGCAGGCTGAATCCCTAACAATTAGTTCCCTCGGTAATTTAGACCTGAGTTATGTGCAACCACAGAAAGTCGCCAGCTATGAGGGCAGCCCATTGCCCGCGCAGGTTGAAATCCTCCCCGGTAATGATTACTGGATCAGCACGCCGGAGAATATCCAGCAGATCAGCTTCCTCGTCGGCCAAGGCCAGCTCGTTACTAAGGGCCAAGCGATAGTCAAACTGACAGGGCCAGAAGTGTTCCACTACCTTGCCCAAGTCGAAGCCGCTGGCAGCTTATATCAACTGGCAAAAAGCCGTTATGAGCGTAATAAACCCTTATTAAACAATGGCAGTATCAGCGCCGAAAAGTGGCGCGAGATCAGCCAAGACTACTTCAGCACTCACCTCGAATACGAGCACATGCAGCATTTTATGGAGATAGTCAAAAGCACAGATGCCACCACAGACTCCCTAGTGGTGGGCACGCCAGTGGCGGGGATCGTTAAACTCAACCAAGTGAATGGACCTTATATGGCGGGTTCGCAGCTATTTTCACTGGTGCCTAGCGACAGTATTCGCGTCAAAGTCAGCGTGCCTATGAGCCAGTCACATTCGCTCTCGGCGGTAAACATCAATCAGTGCCATATCGCCATTGAGTCCATGTCGGCCATCGCCGAAGGTGCCTTCGTGACCGCTTGGTCATCACCCGTGCCGCAGGAATGTAACTTACTGTTAGGACAACAGATCACTGTGATACCCGAGTATCAAAAGGCGGTGTATTTATTGCCTAAAAATAGTGTTTTTAGTTGGGAGCAAGATAGCCAAGTCTTCACTAAAACCGCCGACACGCTCACCTCGATTACGATCGATATTCTCGGTTCAACCCCAGAGCAATATATCGTTGAAAGCGATAAAGATCTCAGCCAAATCCAAGTGTTATCCCAGTCAGTTGCCGCAGTTAAAGGCATAATGCTTGGCCTAGGAGGCGAATAAGATGTTGACCTCAGTCATCCGCTTTTCGCTCACGCAGCGCCTATTTGTGCTGATTGTGGCGCTGATTATTATGTTAGCGGGAGCGCGAGCCTGGTTTTCCATTCCCTTGGATGCCTTTCCCGATATTTCGCCCACACAAGTGAAGATCATCCTCAAGGCGCCCGGTATGACGCCGGAGGAAATTGAAGCGCAAATTACCGTGCCGATTGAAACCGAACTGTTAGGTATTCCCCATCAATCGATTCTGCGCTCGACCACTAAATACGCTATAAGCGATATCACCCTCGATTTTGACCAAGGTACAGATATCTATTGGGCGCGCCAACAGGTGAGCGAGCGCATCGCCGCCGTGTGGAACAGTTTCCCTGAAGGTGTGACAGGTGGCGTAGCGCCAATGAGTACGCCGCTCAGCGAAATCTTTATGTTTTCACTCGAAAATCCCAATCTTTCGCTAATGGAAAGACGGCAGTTGCTCGAATGGGAAATCCGCCCACTGTTACGCACCGTTGCGGGTGTCGCCGATGTGAATATCCTCGGTGGTTATGCTAAAAGCTTTAGTGTGACCCCTAAACCTGCGGCCATGGCGGCTGCGGGCGTGAGCTTTGCGGCGCTGCAACAGGCAATCGTTGAGAATAATCACAACGAAGGTGCAGGTAAGCTCACCATTGGCACAGACACCATCATAGTGCGCGCCGAAGGCCGCATCGATGATATCGACGAACTCAAACAATTAGTGATCAAGGCCGATGATGCCAGAGTGTATCGACTGCAGGATTTGGCCGATATTCAAATTGGCCACTTAGCCCGCTATGGCGCAGTGACTAAAGACGGCAACGAAACCGCCGAAGCCTTAATCATCGCCCTGAAAGACGCCAATACTGCACAAGTGGTCAAAAATATTAAGGAAAAGCTCGATCAAATCAGCCTAACCTTGCCAGAAGGGAGTCAGATAAACACCTTTTACGACCGCGCAAATCTGATCAATACCGCGATAGATACCATCTCCAATGCCTTATTCGAAGCCGTAGTGCTAGTGATCATCTTGCTGGCGTTGTTTTTAGGTAACGTGCGCGCCGCATTGGTCGTGTCACTCTCGCTACCACTCGCCGCGCTGATGACGTTTTTGATGATGGATTACTTTAATCTTTCTGCGAACTTAATGAGTCTAGGCGGGCTCGTTATCGCCATCGGCATGTTAGTGGATTCATCTGTGGTCGTGGTCGAAAACATGGTGAATCTCATCGCCACTAAGCAGAGATTACCGCGGCTGCATTTGATTTTTCGCGCGACCAAGGACGTTGCCATTCCCGTGGTGTCGGGCACAGTGATCGTCATGATAGTGTTCTCGCCCTTGCTGACCTTGAGCGGGCTCGAAGGTAAACTCTTTACCCCAGTTGCGGTCACTATCGTGTTTGCCATGCTGTCGGCGCTGGTGTTGTCGTTAACTGTTATTCCGGTTATCGCTTCTTATCTCGTCAACGAAAAAGCCGCCAAGGAACCTAAGGCGATTGAAAAGCTTAAACAGCTTTATCTGGGCAGTCTCAAGGGCACGTTTAGCCATCAAAAACGCTTTATAGTGATCGCCTTTAGCTTGCTTATCGTCAGCCTAGGCTTGTTCGGGTTAGTGGGAAAAACCTTTATGCCGACCTTAGATGAGGGCGACATTATTCTGCAGCTAGAGAAGTCTCCGTCGATTTCACTCGAAGCTTCGATTGCCATCGACAAGCAAATTCAGCAAACCTTGCTGGCTAAAGTTCCTGAAATCAAACAGATGGTGGCGCGTACTGGCGCGGATGAAATCGGCTTAGACCCCATGGGACTCAATGAAACCGATGTGTTCTTAGAACTTTTGCCACGCAGCGAATGGCGCTTTGCAAATAAAGAAGCGCTTATCGATGCGATCCGCACTGTGTTATTGGACTATCCCGGCGTTAATTTTAACTTCACTCAACCGATACAAATGCGCGTATCCGAAATGCTCACCGGCAGCATTGGCGACGTGGCGATCAAGGTCTTTGGTAACGATATCGACACCTTAGGTCAGCTCACGAGCCAAATCCAACAGCTGGTTAATGCCACCAGCGGCAGCGTCGATGTGAAAATGGCGATGATCGAAGGCAGTCCTTTTATCAACCTCACCTTAGATAACGAGCTCGCCCGAGGCTTTGGCATGAGCACCATGGAGTTTGCCCGCTACCTGAAAAGCCAGCTCGAAGGCGTAATAGTGACCGAAGTGCTACAAGGTAAAAAGCGCACCCCCGTGCTGATTGCTAACAATCAGAGCCACTTAAGTAGCATTAATGAGCTTAAAAATCAGTTACTGGTGATGCCAGATCACTCCTTAAAACGCCTGAGTGATGTCGCCACCTTAAGCTATAAGCAAGGCCCCATCCTTATCGAGCGTGAGCAAGGGAATCGCTTTTCAGTGATAACCACCAACGTGCAAGGTCGCGATATAGTGAGTTTTGTAGAAGAGCTCAACGCTAAAATCGCGCAGGAAATCAAACTCCCGAGCGGTTATAGCGTGAGTTTTGGTGGCGAGTTTGAAAACCAACAGCGGGCCACCAGCAATTTACTACTAGTGATACCCATTGCTATCGCACTGATCACTTTGATTTTATTCACGACATTTGGCTCGCTTGCCAAAGCGGGCTTAATCCTCGCTAACGTTCCCTTCGCTATGATGGGCGGCATAGTTAGCCTGTATTTGTCAGGAGAATATTTATCAGTGCCCGCCTCGGTTGGCTTTATCGCCCTACTCGGCGTCGCTGTGCTCAATGGCGTGGTAATGGTCAGCTATTACGAACAAACCAAGCACATGTTCAGCAACCTGCGCGAACGGGTAGAACAAGGTGCGGCGCGGCGTTTACGCCCCATTTTGATGACGGCGACTACGGCGATGTTTGGTCTTATGCCACTGGTGTTTGCCTCGGGCCCTGGGGCTGAAATTCAAAAACCTTTAGCGATTGTGGTGATTGGCGGCCTGCTCACTTCAACCATTACCACACTGTATTTACTGCCAATTCTGTATTTTTGGCTGGAGAAACGTAAATGAGCACAGAACAACTGTTAGTACTGATCGCCCAAAATGATATTAAGGACGACATAGTCGATACCTTGATAGAGTTGGAGTTTCTGTCGGGTTTTAGCCTAGGGAATATTTGTGGTTTTAGCCGTGAACACAGCCATTTTAATATCAAGGAACAAGTGGAAGGTTATCGGGAGTTTTGTAAGTTCGAAATCATGCACCCCGCTGCGCAACAAGCGGCGCTGCTCGCTGCACTGGCTTTGGTCTGCAAACATAATCCCTGCCGCTATTGGATTATGCCCATTTATCAAAATGGCACTTTGTCCTAACTCACTGCGCGGTTAAATCTAGGCATCCGACCTTATCGCTAAGGTCGGCATGCCTTATAAACTCGCTACAAAATTGGCGTTGGACGCCGCACTAAAAAACCACTCAATATCGATAAAATGCAGTACGCGGTAAAGAAGTAAAATCCATTTTCAAATTGCGCCTGTGTTTTTAGCATTTCCCCCATACCACCAGAGGCGTTCCCCGCCATAAAGGTGATGATCAGCGCCACCACAAACACATCGGCCATCGACCACTTAGCGAGTGCATTGACGACGGCATTAATCCTCAGTTTCAGACCAATCGAACTCACACATTGCTGTGCCAGCATTAAACTCAACTTCAAGGCCGGCACTACCACGCTGAATAACATGACTAATCCCGCGACGAGCCCATTCCCAGAGTGATAAAGTTCGGTTACCGTTCCCCAAATACTGCGAGTTTTCTGTAGCACTTCGACTTCGCCCTTAAGGCTATTGAGCCCAAGCAAACCACTGACCATACTCAGCATACCGCGAGCGCTGTCGCGCCCCGAGTCTTCATCGAAACGTTGAGCAACTTGCTCTATGCCCTGCTCGGTCAGCTTGGCCTTATCGATAGTGCCGCTAATGCTCAAAATAGGTTGAGTCACCCCAGGGATTAATAAAGCCAAAGATAAGAGAATGATAAAAATAGGAAATAATGATTTCATAGCACTGTTCATCCCATTGCCAGACTGGAGAAGACATTCAGTTTACGGTTTTTAGCGCAGGCTCTGCAATCGTTCACACCAGCCATCGATACAGATGACCGGCGTTAGAGGCAGAATTTGAAAATTAATAGAAAGGCGTTGGATCGATATCCAATGAACTCGGTGACACGCCGCGCTCGATATACAGCTCAGATTTTAATAAATCCACCATAGCAACATCTGTGTAACGTTTTACTTTTAAAGAATAAAAGCACTTTACGATTGGATGCAGTGCATCTCTGTCTTTCGAAGCCCAGACAATACCAACGCGGCCGTCCGATAATTCAACTAAGGAACCCACAGGGTAAACACCAATACAACGAATAAACTCATAGACCAATTCTTGATCCAAATGGAATGGCGTCAGACTGAGTAAAATTTTAAAGGCCGCGGCAGGGCTCATGGCCTCTTTGTAACAGCGCGTCGCGGTTAACGCATCGAAGATATCGACGATACAACTCATACGGCCATGGCGGGGGATTTCATCACCTTTCAAGCCCCTTGGATAACCACGGCCATCTAACTTTTCGTGGTGCATTAAGCAGATATCTTTACTGATCTGCGACAGACCAGTAGTTTCGTTCATAATTTCAAGCGCATACACTTGATGCAGCTTCATATGTTCGAACTCTTCTGGTGTCAGTTTACCCGGCTTGTGCAGCACTTTATTATCGACTTTAATCTTGCCAATATCGTGCAAAATCCCACCGACCGCCATTTGCCGCAGCATATCGCGATCCAGTTGTAGATATTTACCAAAGGTTACCAGCAGAAAGGCGACATTCACTGAATGTTCGAGTAGATAGGCATCTTTTGAACGGAGCGCAGACATACATTTAAGTGCATCAGCATCTAACATGACAGACTCAATCATGGTATCGGCTAACGCTTCGAAGGGCGCAACTTCGATGGCTTTGCCTTCGAAGGTTTCTGATAACACTTTACGAATAAGATCTTTCGCTTCGGTCAGCATAACCTTAGCTTGAGCTTGTTGCTTATCGCGACTCACTGGCGCTTTTCGATTGTCGGTTTGACTATCGTTGGTAGCTTTTTTCTTTAAACCGCAATGTTCTGCCGAACGCTCGGCGTCTACCCAAACAAATTTAATACCGCTTTTGGCCAGTTTTAAAATCGCATCCTTGTGCTTAATTTGTCCAGCATTTGCAATAGCAAGTTGACCTTTATCATTTTTGTCTATGGCACTGACAAACATACCTAATGTCAATTGCGACACAGGTAATTTGATAAGCTCAACTGATTCTGCCGACTCACTCATATCTACAACCCCAAGGATGATGTGCCCGAATAAAATATCAACTTAACCATACGACATAAAAGCGACCTACGCTCAAATGTTCTGTTGTTATTCTTGATTATTATAGAACAGGCGTGAGGGGCATTCTAAGCCGCGCATTAGAAAATCACCATAGACTTTCTTGATAAACAAAATGCATTAAACAGTATGCGATGGAATAAGGGCTCAAGGCTTAGGCAAGACCCGTTTCACACTCTCACTTTTTCAATAAATGCCTAAGGGCTAGGCATTCAAAACCGGCGACCATCACGCGCGAAAAGCTCACAACTACCCCACATAACGCTCAGCCATTTCAGTTGACTCTTCCACCAATAAACCATTACGTAAACTCAGTTGCCGTGATACAGCGCTGTGTTCAATACTTCTGTGACTGCTGAGCAAAATAGCGCAACCTTGAGAGCTTAACCGCTTCAGCAAGTACCACACTTTGCCGTAGTAATGCTTATCCATCCCCGCCAATGGATCGTCCAAAAGCAATACTTTAGGGCGTAAACAGGCGAGTGACGCTAAGGCAATCAAGTGCTGTTGGCCGTAGGATAATTTGTGGGGCGACAGCTGAGCTAAGCTAAATAAATCCAATTCATCCAACATCTGCGCTGCGCGTTCTTTGGGGAGATCAAAACGCCTAAGGCTAAACTGCATTTCGGCGAGCACGCTGGTCTCGAATAATTGCCTACTCGGCCTTTGCATCAGCAGTCCCAACTCAGCGCCATAAATCCCCAACTTAGGTCTTCTCCCGAGCACTTTAAGCGGAATACGCTGCCTAAAATTAAGTACGCCAGCTATGGTTTTCAGCAGACTCGTTTTACCTGAGCCGTTATCTCCCACTAAGGTCACTATCTCACCCGCCTGCAGTTGAAATCCCTGCGGACACGCAAATAATGTAGGACAAGCATCGAACCCAAAATCAAAAGCTTCGGCGCTGACCAAGACTTTACCTAAGTGCTCAAACTTAGGTTGATTTCGCCACGCAGGTGCCTCAACTTGCGGCGCATCGGTCACGGTATAGACGCCTTCGGATAGCTTGCCGGCCTCTAACTGCCAGTAATGCTGAATAATCTCAGCGAAGGCCGCGGCGTTATGTTCAACCAACACTAGCGCCATGCCATCTTGGATAAGATTGCGGAGCACGACCAGCAGCTCACTCACACCGTGATCATCGAGTTGCGCCCAAGGTTCATCGAGCAGTAGTAAATGCGGCTCGCACACCAGTTGGGCGGCAATCATTAAACGATATTTTTGACCGAGGGAAAGCGTGCTGACTTGGGTATCGAGGCGCAAATACAAGCCCACGCGCCGCAGTGCTAATTGCACTTTAGGTAGTATTTGCTCGGCGGGAATACCGAGGTTTTCTAAGGCGAAAGCCACCTCGGCACCAACAGTTTGCCTTAGTAGCTGAGTTTGTGGGTCTTGCATTACCAGACCCGTAACCAATTGAGGATAACGCCAGATGTCACCTTCATGCGGGCGATTTAACACGCCCGCCAGTAGGTTTAGCAGACTCGATTTTCCTGAGCCCGTAGGACCGCTCACGCAATGACATTGGCCAGTGCCAATAGCCAAGTTAACTTCCTGCAATACCGTCGGTAACTGGCTGCCATAGTTGAAGCTAACGCCTTCGAGATCTAAGAGTTTCATGCTATATCTGCCTATAAAGATCTAACGAACATCCTATGACAAGGCTTCACCCTAGTAGTCTTTTCATTCCCACGGCGAGTCATACGTTAATAGGCATCTAACTTGTCACGTAGAAAATTTAAGATGTGCCAGCTATTGTGGACCGCGATTATTCTGTCTCAACCGAAAAACGTTTAAAAACCAACCTAGATCGACTAATTACGACAAAGGGAAAGTACATTTAACGACTAAGAGACAAAATGTCCACCGAGGGTGACTTGCCCGACAAAAAGACCCACTCAAGTCACATTTTTTATCAGCGCAAAATGAGACTATGGCGAAAGTCACACGCTGGGGGCTTACATCTTGACACTCTCGACCTTGGCCTTTAATTTGAGCGAAAGATTCTTATTTACAGACTGAATCAACTAAAGGTAAATGACTTGAAAAAGAGTACATTAACCTGAGTCGAATTTATTAACGCTGACAGAGTGACCTTCAGCTTTCGCCTTTATCCCTTATCTTTACTTTGGAGTTCTATTTGCCCGCTCATGCCCTGTCTGAAGACCTTAAGTCTCTCATCGACAAACTCATTCAATTAAAGCAAGTTCCGCCGACGGAACCGATAGCGCAGTTGTCGCTTACAACTGTCGCTATGCCTTTAATTTCATGGTTGGCATCGCAGACACAATTTCCACGTATTTACTGGCATGGGCGTGACAGAATCGAAGAAGTCGCGGCGATTGGGGTATGTAAAGACTTCAAATTTGAAACCGGAATCAATGATCAGCAACTGGCCATGGCCTACCAAGAGCAGCGAGCCTTATCGACGAATCAGAATATTCGCTACTATGGCGGTGTTGCCTTCGATCGCACTATAGAGTCTTGGCCTGAGTTCGGTAATAGCCGCTTTATCCTGCCGCGCATTGAATTTAGACGCAGCGGTAGCAAGTTTAGTCTGTTAGTAAATCTTAATTTTGCCGAGAATGATCACCATAGCGAAATCGACAAGGCCATCGCCGCCATCGAAGCTGTGATGCCCGCTAAACCACTCTCACCACCGAAGAAAATCGTTCCTCTTGGCCGCAGTGACAAGCCCAATTTTGAACGCTGGAAAACCTTAGTCGAGCAAGTGGTGGATCCTAAGTTCAATCAAGATACCCCAAAAGTCGTGTTATCCCGCTTAACGCAACTTGAAGTCAACGAACCTATCGATCCTTGGATGGTGCTGGCTTGCTGGCAGGGACGTAATCCCAACAGCTTCCAATTTGGCTTCCAATTCAGTCCAGAACGCACCTTTATCTCTTGCTCACCAGAGCGTTTATTCCGCCGCCGTCAGCAGGAATTATTCACTGAGGCACTCGCAGGTACGACAGTTCGCGGCCTCAATCAAGAAGAAGATATTGCGCTGGCGAATGCCTTGCTAGAAGACAACAAAAATAGCGTTGAGAACCAACTCGTTCGCAGTCACATAGTGAATATGCTCACACCGCTGAGTAATTATGTTGGCGCCGATGAATTAGCGACCATCTTTAAACTGAATCATATTCAACATTTACATCGCGCAATTCGAGCCGAATTAAAACCGGGCGTGAATGATTTCCAACTGTTGCAAGCGCTGCATCCAACCCCTGCAGTGGGTGGCTTACCGCGGCATTCGGCATTGAACTTTATTCGTCAGCGTGAAGGTTATATTCGTGGCTGGTACGCTGGTGCCTGCGGTTATTTCAATAAATACGAGAGTGAGTTTTCAGTGGCAATCCGCAGTGCGTTGATCGAACCCGGTCGGATTAACCTATTTGCGGGGGCGGGAATTATTGCGGGTTCAGAGCCCGAAGCTGAGTGGCAAGAGCTTGAAAATAAACTCGCGACTATCATGTCGATTCTGTTCGAAATGTAATAAGCCTAAGGTCTATTTTTCACCATCAACCCTTCGTTTTTCAAGCGTTTCAAGGTAAAGCCTGTCCTGTTCACCCGAATCAATTAAACGTTTATGTGCAAGGTCAAAATGGTGTTTCAGCATCTGACCTTTTTCAGTATTCGCGAAGGCGAAATAGGTTTCAGCCTTGAGTACGCCTTGAATAATCACAAAATTTTGTGGCGCCTTCAGCTTAGGCACATACATAAGCAAATTAGATTTATAATCCAGCACGGCATCTATGCGCCCTGCATTTAAGCTATTGAGCATAGTCAGCATATCGCTACTTTCTTCGTAGTACATGGGCACGGGAGTCAACATATTGTATCGATAGGCCAACATGGCCTGAACCCTCTTATGGGATAGACTCTCAAGTCCTGTCCAAGTCGCCGCTAACTCGGCGGTCACCGCTACATCGATAGAATCCACTTCAACCGTATTCTCAGTTAACAGCGCCTTTTTAGTATCTCCCTTATAAACGCTGAGGGTGATATCGGTACGATTGTGCTCAACAAGATATAAACTGCGGGCAAAGGGCATAAACTGCACCTTAAGTTGCCATTCTGGCTCAGGGAAAATCCGTTGGAGTAACTCGAAGTAATAGCCCGTTTCATCACGATTGGCAAAATCATCCCACGATGCCGTCGCTACATTGACGACAATCGGCTGGGCGGCGCAAATGGATACAGGTAACACGGCTAAAAGTAAGCAAAAAATAGCAAAGAATCGTCTCATGGCTATCCTCCTTCGACGTACACAAAGTGTAGAAGAGTTTTCATTCTATGCGTACATTTAAACAGCAGGCTTGCATCTTAAAACTCGGCCACTATAATGGCGACCCGATTTCGCCTCGCTGCGATCGGTAATGTTCGGTGATATTGTCGTAAACATAATAAATTGAAAATTAGCGGGTTCCCTCACCCCGCCCTACACAACTAAAAAGGCCACATATGTTAATGTTAACCACAGCGCAGCTTCGCCGCGCCTTATTCCTATTAGTAGGATTCCATATACTGATTATTTGCGTCAGCAACTACTTAGTACAATTGCCATTTCAGCTATTTGGTTACCACACAACCTGGGGCGCATTTAGCTTTCCATTCGTGTACTTAGCCACAGATCTCACTGTCCGTATTTTTGGCCAACAAGCCGCACGAAGCATCATACTCAAAGCTATGATTCCCGCTTTGATGATTTCCTACGTGATGGGAGTTGTGTTCCATCAAGGTAGCTTCCAAGGCGCTGACTCACTTGCAGAATGGAATACCTTTGTGTTCCGAATCGCTTTCGCCAGCTTTGCTGCTTATTTGATTGGCCAGTTAATGGATATTAAGGTTTTTGCCCGTCTGCGAATGAGCCGCTCTTGGTGGGTCGCGCCTGCAGCATCGACCTTAGTGGGTAATTTGGTCGATACCTTAGTGTTTTTCAGCATCGCCTTTTACGCCTCTTCCGATAGTTTTATGGCGGCCAATTGGCCCGAAATCGCCACTGTCGATTACGGTTTTAAGCTGATCGTGAGCTTAGGTCTTTTCCTGCCTGCCTACGGGGTTTTGCTAAAAGTCTTACAAGACAAGATATTGCGAACTAATCCGCAAGAGTCAATTTCCTGATTAACTCAACTGGCCAGACCTGTTATAATTTGACCAGTTAATAGCTCAGCCCTGCTCCTGTTAACGCGCGAGTGGGGCTGATTTTTTATGAGAGCAAGCAATGTATTCTATCGAAATAAAAGCAGAGTCAGGTTTGACTCCCGAGTTAACCACTCAGCTTATCCAACTTAGTCAACAAATCCCTGAACTCGATCGCCCCCTCACCAACGAAGTGCTAAATCAGCGCTTACAGGGCAAAAAGTGTTTGATCTTAGTTGCGTATGTGGAAGGTGAATTGGCAGGGTTTAAACTGGGTTACGAGCAAGAAGAGGCCATATTTTATAGTTGGTTAGGTGGCGTTGCCTCTGACTTTAGACGTTTAGGCTTAGCGCAGAGTCTACTCGAATATCAAGAAACCTGGGCATGCCGTCAAGGCTATAACCATATTCAGGTGAAAACGATGAACCGTTTTCCTGCGATGCTAAATTTGTTGATCAGTAATCAATATTTAATTACCGAGCTCAACGCCGATCCTAAAAGCTTAGTCGACCATAAACTGCATCTACGTAAGTCGATCTAAACTGTTAATGGATGAGAGCGAAACGATATTTGTAAAGATGTGCATTTTTTTCAATAAATAGCTTGCAAACACAATTGAGAATGATTATCGTTAACGTGCGTTCCAAAACTCATCTTTAACAACGATGACTGGTAATCGACGTTGTTACGGAGCTCCTGAGTTTGCAAGCACGACATTGCTCACACACACTCTTTGTGGCCGGATTCATCATCCGGCTTTTTTTTGCCTAAAATTCGGTGATGCAAAGCCACATAAAGTAGAACTAACAACTGCAGCCATATTTAAATGTCACGTAATCAATCGAATACAACAAACAGCCATATCTCACTCGGCAAAACTAAACCGCTAAGCTAATCGGCAGACATATCGCTGTAGTTGCCCGCAATATGTAAGCCCTCGTAGGGATTGTTTTGCTGATCTTCCTTCGCCTCATGGTACAAACCTATGGTAAATAATGTGCCTTTACCTAAGGTTGAGCTCACTTCTATCGTGCCGCCAATCCGTTTAATAATGCCGTAACTGAGCGAAAGCCCTAAACCAGTGCCATCCTTACGCGTGGTGTAAAAGGGGTCGAAAATCCGCCCTAGCTGCTCTGGTGCTATCCCAGAACCTTCATCTTCCACTTCGATTTTGACGCCAATCGGCATATCTTGCTGCACCCAGTCATAGGTTCGCACCCAGATACGTCCTTTACCGTCCATCGCATGCGCCGCGTTTACTACCAGATTAATCAAGACTTGCAGCAACTGCGGTCGATTGACCTGCACTGGACAACTGGCGTTTAACTCAGTGATCAAAACTACTTCTTGTTTCTGAATCGAATGCCGCACTAACACCAGCATCTCTTCAATAATGGGGGTAATCGGATGCATTTCTAACGGGGCGTTAAATTCGCCTGGACGACTGTACTGCAACAGACTGCGGATAATGGTGCTGATCCGTCCCACCTGTTGAATCACGAGATCAATTTCTTCTTTTACCACTTCAGCATTATCGCCAAGTTCGTAGCGCAGTAACTCCATGTTGCCGAGGATAACGGCGGTCGGATTATTGATTTCGTGGGCAATACCTGCGGTCAATTCACCGAGTGCGGTGAGCTTCTCGTTGGTGACGAGCTGTTGACGTGTTTCATTCAGTAACGCCACGTTACGTTGCAACTCTAAGGTTTTGTCCTGCAAGCTGCGGGTACGCTCTTCGACCTTCATTTCAAGCTGCTCTGCCGCCGCTTGGATCTGGGCATTTCGGCGCTGCAGCAGATCGAGCATACTGTCGAACTGCTCGGCCAAGTTCGATAACTCGTTATCCCTATCTAACCCTAAAGCGCCGATACGAATATTGCGCCCCGACTGCACCGCTTGAACAACATGGTGGATACGCTCGATCGGCTGCAACAAGCTATAGGCGCCGCGATAAACCAGCAAGCCTGACACCAACAGCACCAACATTAGAATCGTGCCCAGCTCTATGATATTTAATAAATAATTATGGATAAAAGGTGACTCAGAAAACCCCGTATAGATCATGCCAACACGCTGGCCACGAATATCTTCCAAGGGAGCATAAGCGGATATAAACCAATCGTTAAACACGAAGGCACGATCGACCCATTGCTCGCCTTGGGTTAATACTTTTTCCTTAACTTCCTCCGACACTAAACTGCCCAGCGCGCGACCTTGCGTCTCGTTGCCCGTGGGATAAAAGTGCAGTGGCACGTTAGTGGAAATACGTATGTTATCTAAGAAGATGGTCACAGTGCCAATGGAGCGCTCGGGCAAGGTGCCCTTGTCGTACACCAGATCACGAATGTGGTCGACAATCCGAATGTCACGATTAAACAGGATGCCGCCATCCAGATACCACGCCACTTTACCTTGCATATCAGGCACGGGCAGTAGACTACGGCTCAATAAACCGCGTTCTTCAACGGTTTTTGTCGGGCTCTGCGCCCGCAAAGTCGCGACTATCGGGATGCTCGCAGTGACCGCTAATTCTGGGTCGATGCGAGATAAGCGTTCGGGCGGCAACACCATCAAGCCGGAATAAGGTAATAAACCGTTTATCTTTGGGAGGATCTGCCGTAAATCAGGGTCAGCGGCCGCTTCGGCGACAGTGACGAGACGCAGATAATCGAGGTTAAGTTGTTTTTTCTGTTCGAGGAGAAAAGCGTCGAGACTGGCTCTGTGGATGACTTCACCAGTTAATTCTTTACCACTGAAAAGTGGCCTAAAATCATTTTGAAAGGTCCAAGACGTTACCACACGTTCGAGTTGTTTTTCTTGCCGTACTTGTACTTGCTGCAAGGTATTTTCGGCAACAGATAAGTCAGCTTTAACCTTCATAAACAGCTGCTTACCTGTGTAACTGATATTCCAGTAAATAGTGATAAACACTAAACTCACCAGTGTCAGTAGAATAGGCAGTAATGTCAGGATTAATATGCGATAGCGCACCTTGGCCTGCATTTGCTGCCAACTGACACCAAAAAAGTGAGTGAAGAATGACACCCTATGACTCCTGATCGCCGCTGAAATCAAACCACTCTTTATACTTACGATCTAAGGTCTTACGCGAAACGCCTAAATCCCTCGCCGCGGCAGACTTATTGCCAGAATGTAAGTCCACAACGCTGGTCACATGGTGTTTTTCGACTTCTTTTAATGGCCAATCCAATGGATAACCCGATGTCGATAAAGACTCACTCTTTAGCTGTTGTTTCCAATATTCCGCCGGCGGTTTGCCCAGCAAAATACAGCGCTCAATCATATTGCGCAGCTCACGAATATTGCCCGGCCACTCGTGTTGTTGCAACTTCACCATGTCCTCATGGCTCCACACGACTTCTCTAACCCCTAATTCGGCGGCGAGTTGACGAGTGAAGTGATGGGTTAACTCAACCACATCTTCGGGTCTGTCACGTAATGGCGGGATTAAAATATCGAGCACATTCAGTCGATAATATAAGTCACGGCGGAAATTCCCCGCATCCACTTCATCAATCAAAGTACGATTGGTGGCCGCGATCACTCGTACATCTATGTTCACTTCTTTCTCGCTGCCCACAGGGCGAATCGCTTTTTGCTCTAATACTCTGAGCAATGCCGTTTGCATTTTCAGTGGCATTTCGCCAATTTCATCGAGGAAAATCGTCCCGCCCGAGGCAAAACTGAATAAACCTTCACGATTGCCTTTCGCCCCCGTAAATGCACCGGCGGTATGGCCAAACAATTCACTTTCAAGCAGTTCAGGGGCGATAGAGCCACAGTTAACGGGGACAAAAGGTCCCTGACGTCCACTAAGTAAATGTAATTGGCGTGCGACTAATTCCTTACCCGTGCCCGACTCACCTTGGATCAACACCACGGCATTGGTCGGCGCCACACGTTCGATAATATGTTTCACCGACTTCATGGCCTCACTGCTGCCAATAATGGTCGATGAATAACCGATGGAAACCTCACGGCGCAGCATCAAATTCTCGCGTTTGAGCAGGCGGCGTTCGATACAACGATCGACCGCAGTCATCATCTGCTCAAGGTGGAAAGGTTTCATGATGAAATCAGACGCACCCGCGCGCAGCGCAGTAATCGCCACTTCCATGTCGGCATAGCCGGTCATAAAAATGATGTCCGAACGACGACCCTGCTCATCTAGCGCTTCATGCCATTCGATACCTGAGCGGCCTGGCAAGCGAATGTCGACGATCAGCAAATCGAAATGGCAGCGGCTACGTAGCTGCTCCGCATCTTCGATACTGCCTGCTGTTTCGACTAAGGCGAATTTCTTCGAGAGTGCCTTATTTAAAAAACTGCGCATTCCGGGTTCATCATCAACAATCAGTACCGATACTGCCGATGGAAGAGGCTTGAGGTTATTATCTATCTGGCTCATATTGTCTGCTTCTGGACATTTTGACTCATTTGCGACCAATTCTAGCACTGAAAATAGATGAATAGGTCACTATGAACCACAGGAAGTAGGTGCTGAGACAATTTGTCTGTAGAGTATTTGTTAAGCTTGGGATCAAGCTCACAAATTAGGTTAAGCTGTGAAGAAAATGACCGCATTCTCAGCTTGGCATCTAATTTGCTTTCAACCGAACGTATTACAATTTACGAGACCTTCCACTCAGTAGGCATTTGAGTTGGAATCCTATTTTTCGCCAAGGAGTACCCATGCTAAACATGAAATCTCATATTAAGTCACTACTGGGCCTGGTTGTTGCAGCCAGTATGTTCACCGTTTTACCCGCTCACTCGACTGAAGTTATCAAGTTAGCCACGACCACCAGCACTGAAAACTCAGGCCTATTAAAAGAACTGTTACCTAAGTTTGAAAGTGAATCTGGCTACAAGGTTCAAGTTATCGCCACTGGTACAGGCAAAGCCCTGAAACTGGGTGAGCAAGGTGACGTGGATTTAGTTATGACTCATGCGCCAAGTGCCGAAGCTAAATTTGTAGCCGACGGTTTTGGTGTTGAGCCCCGTGGTATCATGGAAAATGATTTCGTGGTACTGGGCCCTAAAAATGACCCAGCAAAAATCCGTGACAGCAAAAATGCCGAAGAAGCTTTCGCGAAAATTGCCAAATCAGGCGTACCTTTTATCTCCCGCGGTGACAATTCAGGCACTCATATCAAAGAGTTAGAAGTATGGAAAGCGGCAAGTGTGACACCCGATTTCAAAGGTTACACTTCAGTAGGTCAAGGCATGGGCAAAACCCTGCTAATGGCAAACGAAATGCAAGGTTACACTCTGTCTGACCGTGGTACTTTTGTAGCTTACAAAACTAAGCTAGATCTTGGTGTTGATTTCGATGGCGGCAAAACCTTAGCCAACCCATACCAAGTTATCCTGATCAACTCTGCTAAGTACCCAGATCTAAACCACAAAGGCGCTAAAGCGTTCAGTGACTGGTTGATCAGCAAAGAAGGTCAAAGCATGATCAATAACTTCAAAGTTGATGGCGAGCAATTGTTCAAGGCAACTTATAGCGAATGAGCGACGGCTGGCTAGCACTATTACAGCAGGCGTTAAGCCTGCTGTTTTCTTTAGACCCCGACGTTTGGTCCATCATTTCGATCTCGTTTTCGGTATCTTTCGCGGCTCTGCTCATCACGCTGGTGCCTTCTATGGTACTCGGCTTTGTGCTGGCGTTTGCGCCATTTCGCGGTAAATGGATAGTCACTAACTTAGTTCAAACTCTGCAATCTATCCCCACTGTGGTTATCGGTCTGCTGGTCTATTTACTGCTCACCCGCAATGGTCCTCTTGGCGATCTAAAATGGTTATTCACCCAAGAAGGCATGATCCTCGGGCAAATGTTGATCTGCGCGCCGGTACTGATTGCGATGAGCCAAGCCGCCTTTACTAGCGTTGACCGTAGAGCATGGGAAACCTCACGCACTTTAGGTGCCTCTTGGTGCCGCGCCGTATGGACAGTCTGCCGCGAGCTACGTATGCCCTTACTGCTGGCGATTGTCGCGGCATTTAGTCGTATTTTGACCGAAGTGGGTTGTTCTATGATGGTCGGCGGCAATATTTTAAACGTAACCCGTAACATACCCACAGCTATCGCACTCGAAACCAGCAAAGGCGACTTCGCCCAAGCTATCGCCCTCGGGCTAGTGCTGCTAATCTTGGCCTTGATCCTCAACTTTGCCCTCGGTGGTTTACGCGGCAAAGCCATGCCAAGGAGCCATTAAGCAATGACTAAGGTCAAACTGATCGCCCGTGACTTAGAGATGTCCTTTGGTGCGCGCCTGTTATTCAAGGCCGACGCATTAGCGCTCTGCCAAGGGGATGTGATTTATCTGCAAGGCGACAACGGCACAGGTAAATCGACCTTGATGAAAATTCTTGCGGGCTTGATGGCGCCAACTAAAGGTAAAATTGAGACTGAAGGTTTTGCCAAAAATGCTTGGTGGCGACGCAATCCCTTATTAGGCAAAGCCGTTTATCTGCACCAACATCCTTATTTGTTCGACGGCACAGTGGAATATAATCTCACCTATGGGCTGAATTTCAGTTCAGAAACAAAAGCCAAGGCGAAACAACGTATTACTCAAGCGATTGAGATGGCGCAGCTCGGGTCGCTGCTACACGCCAGAGCCAGTAATCTCTCTGGCGGCGAAAGACAGCGGCTCGCCATTGCGCGCGCTTGGATCCTACAACCTAAACTGTTAATGCTCGACGAACCGACCTCCAATATGGACAAGGATTCCCAAGAGCTCGTATTAAAAATGATCCAACAACTCAAACACGAAGGCACAGGTATGTTGTTGAGTAGTCATCAGAATTGCGCGTTAACCTCCATCTGCGAACAGCAGTGGCACATAGAAGGCGAACGAGTGACGACCGCTTATCAACACCCAGAATCTTTGCCAGCACAGGAGTCTTTATATGTCATCGCAAATTGATGCCGTTATTCTCGCCGGTGGCATGGCGCGTCGCATGGGCGGCGACGATAAAGGACTCGTCGAATTAAACGGCGAAGCCATGATTAAGCACACAATAGACAGAATAAAACCTCAGGTTAAGGAGATCCTGATCAACGCAAATCGCAACCAAACACGTTATGCTGAGTTTGGTTTTAAGGTGATAAGCGATGAACATACTGGTTTCCTCGGCCCTTTGGCGGGAATGATCACCGCAATGGGGCAAACGGATGCAGACTACTTATTGGTAGTGCCCTGCGACTGCCCACTGCTGCCAACCGACCTTGTGCCGCGTATGCTGGCAGCGATTAAGGCTGAAGATGCGGAGATCGCCGTCGCCAGTGACGGTGAATATGAACAACCCGTCGTCTTACTGTTAAAACCCAGCTTACGTGACTCGATGAAAGCGTTTCTTGAGGCGGGTGAGCGTAAAGTGGACTTTTGGTATGCCAAGCATCACTTTGTTGTGGAGTCTTTCTCCGACCAGCCCAATGCCTTTGTAAATGTGAATACGCCAGAACAAAAACAACGACTGGCCATGGAAATTACCAAATAGCTAAGGCTCCAATAACCCAAATTAGAGGTGCAAATGAGTAACCCCTTCGTCAATCCGCTCGCTATTCCCGTTCTCGGATTTTGTGCCTACAGTGGCACGGGGAAAACCACCTTACTCAAGCAATTGATCCCCGAATTAAATCAACGTGGTCTGCGCTTAGCCGTGATCAAACATGCGCACCATAATTTCGACGTGGATATTCCCGGCAAAGACAGTTACGAAATGCGTAAAGCGGGTGCGCGGCAAATGCTGGTCGCCTCCCACGTGCGCTGGGCGCTAATGACAGAAGATGCGCGCGATGGCGATCCTGAGTTAGTCCATTTGCTCAAGCAAATCGAAGCCGACAAAGTCGATATCGTCCTCGTCGAAGGCTTTAAAAAACTCGCTTTACCTAAAATTGAATTGCACCGCGCCGCCCACGGCAAACCTTTTATCTACACCCAAGATGAAAATATCCTCGCCATCGCCTGTTGCGATGACACTCAGTTGCCAAGCGATGCACTTCCAAGTGAGCTGCGCCGACTCGATCTCAACAATGTCAGCCAGATTGCCGACTTTGTCATTGAGTATGCTCAAAACTGGGAAGCACCACTCCAATACCCGATTTCAGCCGTAGATGCCTGCGCCATAGGCGACAACAAAAACCTCAGCGTCAGCCAAGGTTTAGCGCAGATTTTATCCCATGTATCCCCCGTGGCAGAGGTCGAAGAAATTGACTTAGATGCCTTAGATAACCGCGTACTGGCCAGCGACAGTATTTCTCCCGTCGACGTGCCGCAACAAACCAATTCGGCTATGGATGGCTACGCCTTTGTCTATCAAGACCCCATGCCTGCTACCTTAAAACGGGTGGGTGAGGTCCTTGCCGGTCATCAATATTCGGGCACGCTTAACGTCGGCGAAACTGTGCGAATCATGACGGGCGCGACTGTGCCCGTGGGTGCCGATACAGTGCAGCCCCGTGAACTAGCGAAAGAAGTCGACGACAATGTTAGCTTCGACGGTCGTATTCTGGCGGGTCAACACGTTCGCCTCGCGGGGGAAGATATCGCCCGAGGCCAAGTCGCCCTCGCCAAAGCCACTCGCCTAAGCGCCGCCGAACAAGGTTTACTGGCTTCACTTGGGCTCAATCGTTTGAATGTTTATCGCCGCCCAACCGTTGCCGTCTTCTCCACCGGCGATGAAGTGAGCCAACCTGGCGAAGCACTCAAGGCCAACTGCATCTATGACTCAAACCGCTTTACCATCAAAGCGATGGCAAAACGTCTTGGCTGTGATGTTATCGATTTAGGCATTATCGAAGATTCTGAAACCGCACTCGAAGCGACGCTCGCTAAAGCCGCCAACCTTGCCGATGTTGTCATTAGCTCTGGCGGCGTGTCAGTCGGTGATGCGGATTACATTAAAACCGTACTGGCCCGCTTAGGCAAAATCGATTTTTGGCGGATTAGCATGCGTCCGGGTCGGCCCCTCGCCTTCGGCAAAATCGGTGATAGCTTATTCTTCGGGCTGCCGGGCAACCCTGTAGCGGTAATGGTCACTTTTCTGCAGTTTGTGCAGCCCGCTTTGCGAAAATTGGCAGGTGAAGTGAACTGGCAAGCACAGCTATTCCCCGCAATAAGCGATGAAACCCTGCGAAGTCGCCAAGGCCGCACCGAATTTATTCGCGGGATTTATCAGCTTGGCAAAGATGGACGCCTGCACGTGAGCAGCACAGGCAACCAAGGTTCCGGAATGTTAAGTTCAATGGTCAAAGGGAATTGTCTCATCATCATAGGCGATGATGCAGAAGCCGTGAATGCAGGTGAAACTGTGTTTATTCAAACCTTTGCGGATCTGCTTTAAGATCCAGTGAGTTTTTATGAGTCTAATGGTGGATTCCTTTGGCCGTAAGGTCGAATATTTACGGCTCTCAGTCACCGACCGCTGCGACTTTCGCTGTGTCTATTGCATGACGGAAGATCCCTGTTTTCTGCCAAAGGACCACGTACTCCACCTCGAAGAATTAGCTTGGATTGCCCAAGCCTTTACCGAGCTTGGTGTGACTAAAATTCGCCTGACTGGCGGCGAGCCCTTAGTTCGCACCGATTGCGATCAGCTAGTGAGTCTGCTTGGCAAACTGCCTGGGCTGACAGATTTATCCATGACCACTAATGGTTCAAGGCTGACAAAATTCGCTAAGCCCATGTTTGCTGCAGGATTAAAGCGCCTCAATATCAGCCTAGATACCTTAAACCCCACATTGTTTACCCAGTTAACACGTAACGGTAAGTTAGACAGAGTCATCGACGGTATCGATGCCGCGATTGCGGCGGGCTTTGAACGTATCAAGATTAATGCGGTAATTTTAAAACAGCAGAACGATAATGAAGTCATTGATTTAGTTGATTTCTGCCGTGACCGCCGTTTAGACATCGCCTTTATCGAAGAGATGCCACTTGGCGAAATAGATGAGCGTAAACGCGCCCGTCATTGCAGCAGCGATGAAGTCAAAGCCATCATAGAAAGTCGCTATCCGCTGCAGCTATCTAACAAACGTACTGGCGGTCCAGCGCGGTATTACACTATGGCCGACAGCCCAATCCATATCGGCTTTATCTCACCCCACAGTCACAACTTCTGCCACGAATGTAATCGAGTGCGCGTCACAGTTGAAGGCCAATTATTGCTGTGTTTAGGAAATGAGCATGCCGTTGATCTCAAAAGCATAGTCAGGGAATTTCCCGCAGATATTGAGAGACTTAAAGCCGCTATTCTCGCGGGCATTAACCTCAAGCCTAAGCAACACGACTTTGGCAATAATCAGGTACAAATCCTACGCTTTATGAACGCCACTGGTGGTTAAGCATCCCCTCAATCGCTTAAGGGCTAGCATCTCAATTTGGCCGTGATAAACTCGAAGCATCACCCCATACTTAGCGTCACACATTTCTATGGCCTTAACTCGTAAGCAATGGAATAACGTCATTATTGTCGCCTGTGTCTTTATGGTCGCCGTGCTGACTTTTATGGATAACAAGACCAATAATGTTCCGAGTGATGCTCAGCTGCTATTTGACGATAATGCGCCGCTTTCACAGCTGCAACTCAATGGGATGTGGCTGCACAAGCAAGCATCACAATGGGAGTGCGACACTACAGTCCTCAACTGTGATGAATGGGCTAAAGCGTGGCAAACCATACGGGTGTCTCCTTTAACGGCGGCACCAGAAACCACAGATAATCCACAAGAATTAGTCATTCAGATTGCAGATATCCGCGATGCTCAGCTGTGGATCTATTTCCCCAATGAAGGCGCGTTAAAGTCTCCCGCAGGCAATTGGTATTTAGTGCCTCCGAGTTTACGAGCTAAACTGCAACCGATCCTCGATGCGAAACCCGCAGCTTAATGTCCCCAATTTTACTTAAGATAAGAAAGAATCCATGCCGGAATTACCTGAAGTTGAAGTCACCCGTCAGGGTATTGCACCCTTCCTTGTCGAGCAAACCGTGGTTGATCTTGTGATCCGCAATGGTTCGCTGCGCTGGCCAGTACCTGACATTGCCAAACAAATTATCGGCCAAGTCATACGCCAAGTGCGACGCCGTGCTAAGTATCTGTTAATCGACACTGATGCGGGCACTAGCATAGTGCATTTAGGCATGTCGGGGAGTTTACGGATTTTGCCCCACGATACCCCAGTGGAAAAGCATGACCATATCGACTTAGTGCTCGCCAACGGCCGTATTTTACGTTTTAACGATCCTAGACGTTTCGGTGCTTGGCTATGGTGTGAACTCCCAGAAGAAGCGCATCCATTACTCGCCAAACTGGGGCCAGAGCCACTGACTCAAGCCTTTAATGTCGCACAATTAGCGGCAGCTTTAGCGGGCAAGAAAAAGGCCATCAAACTCTGCCTGATGGATAATCATATCGTGGTGGGAGTGGGTAATATTTACGCCAATGAAGCCCTGTTTGCGGCGGGCATTCATCCAGAAGCCGAAGCAGGTAAAATCGATATCGAGCGCTTGACCGTTTTAGTTGCCGAAGTGAAGCAAATCTTAGCCCACGCCATTAAGCAAGGCGGCACTACGCTCAAAGACTTTACCAATGCCGATGGCAAGCCGGGCTACTTCGCCCAAAAACTGCATGTCTATGGTCGCGGCGGTGAAACCTGCACCAGCTGCGGTAACCTATTGAGTGAAATCCGTTTAGGCCAACGCACCACAGTATTCTGTGGCATTTGCCAGACACGCTAACATTGCATTATTTCATAAACAAAAATGCCAAGCATTGGCTTGGCATTTTTGTCGTTATCAGATGTGAGCTACGATTAGAAGCGATACTCAAAACTGCTAAAGAGCGTGGCATTAGTATCATTTTCTTGAACATCAAATTCCGATCTCGATACCGTGCCACCTAAGCTCCACATGCCTTTCCATACAGGCATACGATAGGAAAACTCAAGCATCAACAAATCTTCCTTCTGTGGTTGTGGCGCCCAAGTGCTCGCCACATTAGTGCCATCTTTATTCAACTTCGCATAACGCAATAAAGAGGTAAAACCTCGGCTGTTACTAAACTGGCCGACTAATCCCACCACAAACGTTTGAGCATCGCTATCATAGGTTGAGCCTAAAGCACGGCCATAATAACGAGAACCACTTAGATAGACAGGATCTTCATAGAAGCAATTGGCACTATCACCATCGCATTTTACATAGGTGTCCGAATATTCCATAAACAGCTTAAACTGCTTTCCCGATGTGCCAAAATGGGTATCAATCCCCCAAAGTGAGCCGCAGTCGCTGCCATTCTCACAACTATGTTCGAGATATAATCCCACAGGAATATCCTGCAAAGAACTGCTATAACGCATATCGATACTTTGGGTTCTATGGCCCGCATCGCGGCGCTCATCTGGCGCGCAATCACTTCTGCCATCGAGGCAAACTGAATTACTGGCAACCGAATCCCACCAAGAGTTGAAGTTACAATCTTGGCCCTCTCCGCAAAACAATGTAGACCACGACAGACCCACTTCTAGCTGCTTAATCGGTCTTGCACTTAAGCGCATATCCCACTCAGCCGTTTTAGGCACAGCACGATCAACTTCCGTTAAGCTAAATCCGGTTTTAAATGTCCAAGGACCAATCCAAGATAACCAAGGCGTTTCAAAGGCTGCAGCATTATTGCGGCTCAGTGTTAGCGACTGCATAGGGCGAGCGTTATTAGAGCGGTGCAATGCAGAGTCAAATCCAGGCCCCCACCACTGTTCAACCGAACCCAAGGTCGCAATCCAATTACCGAAAATGATGGCAAAATATGACTCATCGAGGCGAAAATTTTTATTATCTTGTGGATCATAGGTTTCTGCCACAGTCGCCTTATAGGCAACACGCGATCCTAAATACTCGTAGGAACCCAGCACTTCACCTTTCTCGCGATAATTGGAGCCATAGTGTTGAAAACGAGCAGGATCGGTCGCGCCCGAGACTTTAACCCTCGCATTGCCGCGATTATCGACAGCATTTTGATAGTAAAAGTTAACCCGAGCAAAGGCTTGCACTAGACTAGGAGAAAGCAATTCAGGCTCTACTTTTGCTAAATCGCCGCCAATTCCTGACCACATCAAGGGATAAGTATTCACAGGAACAGTGATCACACCCGCATCGGCCAACGCTTGAATATCGGCTCGAAGATAAATGTCCGAGGCATCAACCCAAGGGGCAGCAGCAAGCATTGAAGAAAAAAATAGGCCAGAGGCAATGCTAGTAGCAAGGATCGTGGGGGTTAAAAAAGCCTTCATAACATCCTTTTAAGTATCATCGCGAGGCCACAATGCCTCAAAGTTAACACAAAACGCCTACGTAAAAAGCGGCTAAAATCTAAGGTTTAGCCAGCTTAAGCTTTGCTGCTAATGCTGTCGCCACTTCTGAGTGAACAAATTGGCTCACATCGCCACCATGCAAAGCGACTTCCTTTACTAAGGTTGAGGAGATAAAGGAATTTTCCTCGGCAGGCGTTAAAAACACGCTTTCCAGATCTGGGCTCAATCGACGATTCATATTTGCTAGCTGGAATTCATATTCGAAGTCAGATACCGCACGTAAGCCACGCACTAGCACACTGGCCTTTTGCTCCTTGGCAAAATCCACCAGTAAACCCGAAAATCCAACCACTTCAACATTATCCAAATGAGCGGTGACACGATTTACCAGTTCAACCCGCTCTTCTAAGGTGAATCTTGGCTGCTTAGAAGGATTGGCTGCAATACCAATAATCACATGCTTAAACAGCTTAGCCGCTCGCTCAATCAAATCGGCATGACCATTGGTAATGGGATCAAACGTCCCAGGATAAATCGCTCTTGTGTGCATAGTAAAAGTACATCCCACCGCTATCATATATTCATTAAAGGCACCCAAGAAGATACCCTAAAACACGCTGCTAACTTAATTTACGCTTAAATGCCATCCACTTCCGCCGAAAACGATTTAACGATCGCATCCACTTCTGCGGATGAAATGAAACTAACTTACCGCCACGCTGAACACAAGTTATAGACAATAGTATCTCATTGAGAATGGCGATCACCTTAAGCTTTATCAGCTCTGGATTTTTACAACTCGCGTTATACCAGCCTTTACCTTGTTTGGTAGGAAACATATAAGTCGACAAATGGTTTTGTATTTCAGCACAGCTACGGGCAAACTCAATCTTGCCATGATTGACTAGAATCGACGCTTTAAAATCATCATCGCAACCAATCTTATCGAACGGTAGTAATAGCCCGATATCCTTCATATGTACTGCCAATAAATAAGACGCAATCCAAGCATCACCCGTCACCTGGTTTAACTGAATGGTCTGTTTAAAATGCTTTATATCGCCCACTACCTCACCAAAGCTAGCGCAATTAATAGCCTGACTAATAAATTTCACATTAAGGGATGAAAACGGCCAATGGTGGCAAAAAGTATCATTAGCAAAAATCAGTACATCATCATCTGCTATATTAATCTGCTGTCGAACATGGGCAAGCCCTTCGTCCCAAGCAGAAAACTCCCAACCTTTATTACTGCCTTCAAGCTCAAAATCAATAAAGTGATCATATTGAGTGGTTTGCGTACGCGCCTCAACCGTATTGTATACAACGCAGATTTTAACTTTGTCGGAAATTTTTGACAGAATATCGGCACTGTACTTAAGTGCGCTTTCCTTGTAATGCGAATAATAACTCACAAGAATTACTATCGCTTGGCGTTTTCGATCATACATTTACAGTAAACCTCGACGAACTAAAATGTAAAAGCATCGGCAAATGCCGTCCCCATCTTATCTTTAGCAGACAATATGGGAGGGACAGTTATCGGCCAAGCTATTGCTAACTCGGGATCATCCCAAGCAATACTCTGTTCAGAGGCTGGATGGTAGTAATCGGTACATTTATACACAAATTCAGCTTCATCACTCGTGACATAAAAACCATGGGCAAAGCCTGCAGGAATCCACAACTGTCTTTTATTTTCTGCGGATAAGTAAACACCAACCCAGTGGCCAAAAGTCGGGGAATTATTACGCAAATCAACTGCCACATCGAAGACTTCACCCGAGGTAACTCGTACAAGTTTGCCTTGAGTTTGATCAGTCTGATAATGCAAACCGCGCAGTATCCCTTTACAAGACTTCGAATGATTATCCTGCACAAATAGGCAGTCGGCGACCTTTTGTTGGAAATCTCTCTGACTCCAAGTCTCCATAAAAAAGCCACGTTCATCACCGAAAACTTGAGGCTCGATAATTTTCACATCTACAATGTTAGTTTCTATAATATTCATGGTCTTACTACTATAAATAGGCCTTAATGTCTTTAAACGCCAATCGCCAATCACTCGCATAAACACCTAGGTTTGTTGCAATTTTTGTACAATTCAACCGTGAATTTAAGGGTCTTTTAGCGGCAGTGGGGTACTCAGATGTAGTAATAGGCTTAACCTTAATGTGCGTATTTAGACACCGTTGGGCATAGGCCTCGTCAAAAATATACTGTGCAAATTCATGCCAAGAAACGTAGGGTGAGCCACTAAAATGATAGATACCCCAAGGACATTCATGCTCCATTGAGCGTTTTGCCATAGCGATCAGCGTGTCGGCAATATCACCCGCATAAGTGGGACTCCCAAATTGATCACAGACAACACGAATATCCGACCGTTCACGACCAATACGCAACATCGTTTTGACAAAATTAGCCCCAGTCTCGCCAAAAACCCATGAAGTTCTCAAAACAAAATGCTGAGGATTAGTATTTATAACAGCTTGTTCACCCGCCAGCTTGGTTTCACCGTAAACACTTTGAGGATCGACTGTATCTGACTCAATATAAGGAACTTTTGCATCACCAGAAAACACATAATCGGTAGAAACGTGGATCATAGTGGCTTTAATCTTATTGGCCGCAACAGCTAAATAAAGGGGCCCCAAGTGATTTACACGCTTTGCATTAAGTTCATCTTGCTCCGCCCGATCCACCGCAGTATAAGCGGCGGCATTGATCACAACATCAGGGCGAAAACGTTCAATGCAAGCATTTACGGCCAACTCATCGGTGATATCCAGCAAGTGTCGATCCACTGCCAATAATTCCACGTGGGTATTAATGCCGCCGCTCAGTTTCTCAACCAATTGACTACCGACTTGTCCCTTTGCACCTGTGACGAGTATCTTCATCGGCTTATCTACCCACAATGAATCGAACTGAATGAAAAGTCATAGGACTATCGCTTATCCATAAGTGAGACTAAATAGCGACCATAATCATTTTTTAGCATAGGTTGAGCGAGAGCAATCAATTCAGCATCACTCAACCAGCCATTTCGCCATGCAATTTCTTCTAAGCATGCCACTTTTAGACCTTGTACATTTTCAATTGTCTGCACAAAGGAAGAGGCCTGATGCAGACTCTCATGCGTACCAGTGTCTAACCAGGCAAAACCACGCCCAAGAATTTCAACATTTAAGCTGCCGGCATTAAGGTAAATTTGGTTCACCTCAGTGATTTCAAGCTCGCCACGGGCGGAGGGCTTGATGCTTTTAGCAATATCGATGACCGAATTATCATAAAAGTACAAACCAGTCACAGCCCAATTTGATTTAGGTGTAGTTGGTTTTTCTTCAATACTAATGGCGCGGTAATCTTGATCAAACTCCACGACTCCGAAACGCTCGGGATCTCGGACGTAATATCCAAATACCGTCGCCCCCGTAGGTCGGCTAGCGACCTGTTTTAAGGTTTTACTAAAAGATTGGCCATAAAAAATATTGTCGCCGAGTACTAAACAAACACTGTCACTACCAATAAAATCTTCTGCAATAATAAATGCTTGCGCTAAGCCATCGGGACTCTCTTGAATTGCATAGGAAATATGGATACCAAAGTCGCGGCCATCACCCAATAATCGCTGGAAACTCGCATTATCTTCCGGCGTAGTGATCACTAATACATCACGGATTCCTGCTAGCATAAGTGTCGACAATGGATAATAGATCATGGGCTTATCATAAACAGGCAATAGCTGTTTAGAGACACCTCGAGTGATAGGATATAAACGACTACCAGAACCACCCGCAAGAATAATACCTTTCATTAAATATCCTAGATGTTAGAGCTTAGCTTTCAAGCCACGGCAAAATGACTGAAACCTAAAATCATATTAACTTTATTGAGTGAAATGGTTACACACCTAAACGTTCACGCTGATATGAACCATCAAGCACATGTTGGCACCAAGATTGATTGGCGAGGTACCATTCAACCGTTTTACGAATACCTGAATGGAAAGTCTCTTCAGGATGCCAGTCTAATTCTGACGCAATCTTAGACGCATCAATAGCATAACGCAGATCATGCCCAGGCCTATCATCAACATAGGTAATGAGATCACTATAACGATTTACGCCGTTAGGTTTTGTCGGCGCCAACTCTTCCAATAACTCACAAATAGCCATCACAACATCGATATTTTTCTGCTCGTTATGCCCACCGATATTATAAGTCTCACCAATAACGCCCTGAGTCACGACTCGATAAAGTGCGCGGGCATGATCTTCCACATATAACCAGTCACGGATCTGTTGGCCGTTACCATAGACAGGTAAAGCCTTGCCTTCCAAAGCATTCAAGATCATCAAGGGAATAAGCTTCTCGGGGAAATGGAAGGGCCCATAGTTATTCGAACAATTTGTGACAATAACTGGCAAGCCGTAAGTGCGATGCCAGGCACGCACTAAATGATCGCTCGACGCCTTAGAGGCAGAATACGGACTACTGGGCGCATAAGATGTCGTCTCAGTGAAAAGATCCGTCATATTAGGCAAATCACCAAACACTTCGTCGGTAGAAATATGGTGAAATCTAAACCGTGACTGTCGCTCAGCATCGAGTCCACGCCAATAATGACGAGCCGTTTCCAGCAACTGATATGTGCCTATAATATTGGTTTCAATAAAAGCGGCAGGACCATCGATCGAACGATCGACATGACTTTCAGCAGCAAGATGCATAACAACATCAGGTTGATGAGCAGAAAATACACGGTCTAACTCTGCTCTGTCACAAATATCAACTTTTTCAAATTGATAGCTTGGATTCGATTCAACGCCAGCCAGAGATTCTAAGTTACCCGCATAGGTCAATTTATCGAGATTCACGATCGAGTCTTCGGTGTTACTTAAGATATACCGGATCAATGCTGAACCAATAAACCCTGCACCACCCGTTACTAAGATCTTCATTCCAACCTCAAAAAATTATCACAAAAATTATGAGGTTTATGATATCAAACCACTCAGTAAAGGTACACGATCAACCAAAGTAACAGAAAGACGGTAGGCACAAAGCCATAGCCTACCCACCCAAAATATTGTTATGACTTTTCCTAAACAATCGGATGAATGCATTGAGATGCCAACAAGCCTACACAACTAGTTACAATACTTTCTAAGCAATGTTAAAATACTTAGCCTTACCATCAAGATCAACAACTTAAGACAAAAATTCACTTAAGCAACATAATAGGTTAGATAATGCAAACGAGATACATCATTTTTGCACCTTCATATAATCGAACCTCTGGAGGTGTGATTGTTTTACACAAACTATGCCATCTCATTAATGAGCTCGGTGGTAATGCTGTGATATTTCCTTTTTTTCAGCAATATAAATTCAGCAAAAAAGATCTCTCTGGACTAAAAAAGTTTATTAATAAGTCTATTGATGGATTATTTAGGCAATATAGAACTAACCCTGAATTCAACACGCCAGTATATAAAGGAAAAATCACTGACAATGATATTGTTATATACCCTGAGCTCGTTTTTGGAAATCCTTTAAAAGCAAAAAATATCATTAGATGGTTGTTAAACAAACCAGGTTTCTTTACCGGAGAGGTTTTCTATGGTGCTAATGAACTTTATTTCAAATTTGACCATGGTCTCGTCAACGACTTTCATTTCCATGGTTCGACATTATCGAATAACATTCTCAACATCTTGCATATCCCCTATGAAATATACAATGAAAAAAATACACAGGAGTCTAGAGCTGGTGTCGCATATTCTATCCGAAAAGATAAAATAAAGCCGAAAACATACCACCCAAAAGATGCAATTCTTATTGATGGTTTATCACATGAAGAAACAGCAAAAATCTTCAAGCGGGTAAAACAATTTATTTCATATGACACTTATTCTGCCTATTCATCGTTTGCCTCTCTATGTGGTTGTGAGTCAATTGTAGTACCGGATGAAGGTGTCACAAAAGAACAATGGTATCCCAACATTGAGAATCGGTATGGCATAGCCTATGGATTGGAAGACTTAGAGTTCGCCAATTCGACCAGGCGTCTAAAAAGACAACATTTTGAAAAACTCGATAAGGCTTATGCACAATCTGTGACTGATTTTATGCTGGAATCAAAAACATTTTTTAATTTATCCTGACGGCTATAGCCACAAGGGATATGCTTGGCATTTATTCAGCATAAATACTAGGCATATCTTTATGTAAAGTGAATCTACTTAAGATTTGCAATATCTGCAATATTAAGTAACTTCCGCTGCCGTTCTTTAATTCTCTTTGCTGGCACGCCAGCGTATATGCCAAATTCATGGCATATGTTATTAACCAAAGATAATGCCCCGACAGCAACACCATCATGAATAATAGACTCAGGTAAAATCACACTGCCACTGCCTATGACAACATGCCTTCCAATTAATACATCACCATGATTTACATTTGTAAATTCTGCTGGCACTGTGGGGTTTGTCATATACTCACCAGAGTAATCATCACTACTAGAATATACGCTGACACGAGATGATAATGTACTGAAATCAGATAACACAATTTCCCCAGCGCCAATCAATAAGGAAAAAACGGCTATATGGACATAATCGCCAATGACGATTCCGCCAGTACCAGCAGATAACACACAAAAATCATCAATGCGAATATTATTACCAAGAGTAATTCTCTCAGTACCGTAGATAGATGCTTTATCTGAAATAAAAACTGTCTCTCCAACTGAAGCGAATCCCATCTTTTCTAATTCATCACGGCTCAAATAGGCCATTAGATACTCCTTATCAAGTCAATAATTAAATTAACATCATCAATTTCCATCTCATTAAAAATAGGAATGCACAATACTTTATTTGAAGTCTCATTCGCATAGGGAAGATGAGCTACTGAAGCAGACTCCAACCCTTTATACATAGACATATTACTGATTAACGGGTAAAAATAACGACGAGATAAAATATTGTTTTTCTTTAGTTTTTCATAAAGTTCATCTCGAGTCAGACTATATGATGACTCAACCAAAATAGGGAAATAAGAATAGTTGCTGTTACTATCTTTAGATAATTCAGGCACCCTAATTCCTTCTACTTCAGCAAGCTTCTCTCTATAGTGATGATCGATAACTTTTCGTTGCTCTATTGCTTGGGCAATATATTTCAACTGCACCAAACCAAAGGCAGCATTGATTTCACTCATTTTTCCATTTATGCCTACCGCGGTAACCGTTAACTCATCCTCAATACCAAAGTTTTTCAACCTATCGATTTGTAATTTGGTCTCTGCATCTGGACTAATCACAGCTCCACCTTCAAAAGTATTAAACACTTTCGTGGCATGAAAGCTTAAAATAGATAAATCACCATAGTTAAGTAAACTCTGACCTTTGTAATTAACACCGAATGCATGAGCAGCATCATAAATGACCTTAAGCCCATGTTTATCTGCAATAGCCTCGATCGCCTCAACATCACAAGGATTGGAGTAACAATGGACTGGCATAATAGCCGATGTCTTAGGTGTGATTGCAGCCTCAATTTTTTTAGGGTCTATATTGAACGTATTGGGATCTATATCGACAAAAACTGGCACGAGCCCATTCCATAAAATAGAATGACTCGTCGCAACAAAAGAATATGGCGTTGTAATCACTTCTCCAGATATCTTTAATGCCTGCAAAGACGTGATTAGCGCGATCGTAGCATTATTAAATAATGAGACATGCCGTACACCAAGATACTTACCCAGTTCTTTTTCGAGTCTCTGATGGAATGGGCCATTATTTGTTAACCAACGATTACCCCATATTTCTTCAAGATATGGGGTAAATTCATTCAGTTCGGGCAAGAATGGTTGAGTCACTGGGATCAGTTTAGACATATGTATTCTCTCAATAAATAATGCAGAAATATTGCATACTAGCCAGGTAAGATTAATAGGCTAAAAATGACTCATCATAAAAAATCAGCCAAGATCTAACAAAAATGCCAACTCCTTCATCGCCACATCAAGCCAGTTAAGCTGCTCGCCTCTTGCTAATGAGGTTATTAGCTGATTAGCTAATGTAGGATCTAAGAGCAAGGCAATCTTATGTCCTATGGCTTCTGATTTAGTTTCACAACTTATTACATACTTTTCTGATACACATTTTTCAATCCTTGGCGGCTGATCCTTAGATACAGGAACAGCCAAGGTCGGTTTGTGCAGCGCTATCGCTTGTAATAAAGTATCTCCACCGCTCAATACGGCAGCCTTAGCCGCGGCCAAAATATTAATAAATTGCTGATTATTCAATTGAGGAATAACAACTACCCCCTCAAGCTCAGGCAGAGGATTTGGATAATTAGGGCCAAAAACCATGACACTTGTTATGCCAGATGCTTTATAGCTTTCATGAGCGGCCTGAGCAAAAATATCTGCGGCTAATTCGCCATTTACCTTGTGCCCACCAGAACCCGCATTAAATAATACAAACTCATTTTGCGTTAGCTGATATTGCGCTAATAATGCCGCTTGAGTGCTTGCATCGGGCTGAGTAAAGACAGGACCTATATTCAAAGGCGCGGGTTTATTAATGAGTTTCAGCTTCAGGCGATCTAACCAACTGATAGGACCGATCACAAATTCTGGTTGCACGACCCAATGACAATCCGTCACTAAAGCGCGGCCAATTTTCATTCCACGGCTACGCTTACGCTTGTGCTGGCTGAGAAATATGACCTTAGCGCCGAGTTTATGGGCATGGACTAACTGTGATTTACGCCCAGAAGCATCGAACAATACTATATCGGGCAGGTAATCAGACATGATTTGATTCACCGCTTTGACTTGTTTAGTCGGCGTATCTTCAAGTAGCACTGCCGGATAAGGGCATTGAGCCGCATAGGGTGCTTGTTCACTTAAAATAAACTTTATCTCGGCATTCGGCCAAGTTCTTTTCACCTCATCGGCAATGATCATTGAGCGCATATACTCACCTATGCCCTCAGCCGATGAGACTGGGATAAACAAGAACTTAGGGGCTTTTTGAGGAGCCATAATTAACCTTTAATCCAAATAAATTTATTCTGAAGTTTTAGTGTCATACGCCACCAGATCAAACTTCTCAATCACAGCTTCAACACTAATCAATGACATTAGATGCTCGCCTTTAGCGCGAGTTCCCCACTTAATTTGTCCACTATGCTGCAACCTGATGGCCTCATCATAGGCGCTCGCCACATATTGCTGAGATAGATACGGACCTGTGCGCCCAGGATTGGAATGGGCATATAAACCAATGACTGGCGTGCCTTGGGTCACCGCCATATGCGCAGGACCGGTATCTGGCGCTAACACTAAACTGGCGCGTTTTAGCAGTGCTAAGAGTTGAGTCAGACTGGTTTTGCCCACTAAATTATCGATTTTAGAGGGGCAAGCCTGCAAAATTTGCTCGGCTAAATCCTTCTCAAGTTGAGTTGGGCCACCGCACAGCATGACTCTAAATCCTTTCGCAATCGCATGGCTCGCGACGGCGGCATAACGCTCGGGCAACCAGTTACGTTCAGCCTTACTGGCTGCGGCGCAGATGATAAAGACTTTTTCATTGTCTTTAATCTGTGTCTGGGCAAATTCAGTATCCGCAATTGGCACAGGAATATGCCATTGAGGAGTGAGATCGTTAACGCCAATCGCCTTAGCGAATCCCATAAATCCTTCGAGCACATGGGGCTTGGCCAAGGGCTCCACCCTGTGATTTGTCACTAGCCACTGACCTTCTTTAGCGCGGGCACGATCAAAACCTATGCGCACCTTTGCCGAAATGGCTAATGAAGCCAAGGTAGCACGTAGCGCAACCTGCATATGCAGCAGCACGTCAAAACGTCGGCCTTTTAAGGCCTTACGCAAATTAAAATAGCTGCGCCATCCTTGAGATTTATCGAAAATAACAAACTCAATGCCGGGTAAATGCTTCAACAATTGATATTCGAGTTTACCGATCACCCATGTGATTTTGAGCTCGGGGTATTGCCGCTGAATCGCCTGCACCATTGCCACGGCATGACAGACGTCACCGATAGCGGATAAGCGCAGCAAACAAAGAGAATTCATGGTATTGGGATTTAAACTCATTGGGATTGAAGCTAAAAGCTCTTAAGGTTATTTGGCGCAAGCTAAGGATCTTAATGTAGAATGGCCCTAGGTGCCACGCTTAAGTCAACAAATCTCCGATGAATGCTCAGATACAGCTCATAAAAACCGCCCAAGGTCACATGGCAGTTTGCCAAGATACGCCAACAGATATCGATCCCGCGTGGTTCTCGGTGGATTTTTGGCGGGCTAAAAATGCTGTCGTCGGTTCATCCAAAGGCCGCTACACCACTTGGTTTGTGGCATTTGAGCACAGTCATTGGGTATTGCGTCATTATTGGCGTGGCGGCTTAATGGAGAAATTCAGCAAAGATGCTTACGTTTATACTGGCCTCGAAAATACCCGCGCCATGGGTGAGTTACGCTTATTAGACATTTTGTATCGCGAAGATTTTGCTGTACCTAAACCGATTGCCGCCAACATAGTGCGCGATGGATTATTTTACCGCGCCGATATCATTATCGAACGGGTCGAAGGCGCCGAAGATTTAGTCGCTAAACTTGGCAAAGGGGTCATGAGCACAGAGCAATGGCAGGCATTAGGGGCTTGCATCGCCCAATTCCATCAGCGTGGTGTGTACCACGCCGACCTCAATGCCAAGAATATTCTGTTCCAGCCCGCACAAACTGAACTCTTAACGCCAGAGCGGTTTTATCTTATCGATTTCGACCGTGGTGAGTTAAAAACACCGAGCCCGCAATGGCAGCAATCGAATCTAGACAGACTTTTACGTTCCTTCAATAAAGAACAAGGCAAGTTACCAAACCTTGCCTTCACCGCTGATAACTGGTCATCACTTATGCAAGGCTATCAAGCGGCGATGCAAAGCGCCTGATCCACTAAACGAATTATCCAGTTGAATTAAGCGGTTATTAAAGATTGCGCGAGAAGATATTGTTGTTGCAAGGCACCGCGATTTGCCTCAACCACAGCCAATCCCGCGTTCACCGCCTGCTGGCGTAACTCAGGTTTAGCAAAATACTCAATCAAGTTAGCGGCAAGTTCATCCGCCGAAGCGACAACCCTTAACCCACCAGCATCCGCCAACATCTGCGTAATCTGGGCAAAGTCCCAATGGTTCGGCCCCACCATAACAGGTACGCCCATAGCAACAGGCTCCAAGGGATTATGGCCACCATTATTGATCAGCGTGCCACCGACAAAGGCTTGGTCCGCCGCGCCATAAAAAGTCAGAAGTTCACCCATGGTATCGCCGACCAGCACTTGAGTCGTGGCCGTCACAGGAAGATTACCGCTGCGACGAATTAATTCAAAACCTTGACTGGCAACAACCTCAGCAACGGCAGAAAACTGCTCAGGATGACGCGGTGCAATAATCAGCAAGGCATCGGGCCACTGAGCCAATAATTGCCTATGGGCGATGAGCATGGCGTCAAATTCTCCAGGATGCACACTGCCTGCGACCCAAATCGGCGAGGTTTTACGTCCCCAAGTCTGACGCAACAGCTTGGCATTGGCTAAACGCTCAGGCGTAATACTGAGATCAAACTTCAAGCTACCGCATACTGTCACTCTGTCCGGCGATACACCTAACTCGATAAAACGCTGCGCTTCCACTTGAGTTTGCACCGCAATAACATCGAGTCGTTGCAACATAGGTCGACTGAGTTTAGGGCGCTTAGCATATTGCGCCGCCGACTTGGCCGATAAGCGAGCATTCGCTAACATCAAGCGCACACCGCGTTTAGCAGCAACAGCAACCAAGTTAGGCCACAGTTCGGTTTCCATAATGATGCAAGATTTAGGTGAGACTTGGCGCAAGAAACGCCGCACGCACCAAGGTAAATCAAAGGGCAAATAACAATGCTGCACTGAGTCACCAAAGGCTTTGCGCACTTCAGCAGACCCCGTTGGACTGGTTGTGGTAACCGTAATACTTAGCTCAGGGTGTGATTGCATAATCAAACGGATCAAGGGGATTGCCGCGAGCGTTTCCCCCATAGACACAGAATGGATCAGTAAATCCGTCGATTTTAGTTGGGTTAATCCAAAACGCTCCCCCCAACGACCACGGTAATCGGGACTTTTGATAGCACGAAATGCTAAATAGACGATTAGCAAAGGGGATAATAAATATAAGATCGTGGAATAGAGAAAACGATTCATTAAAAACGTGCTTATGAGTTTTGCCTGATGAATGGCGGCAATGTTAGCATATGCACCAAATTAGGGATAATTTACCAGCAGTATGGCGGTCGTTGGTTAACTCTATCTATGATGTGGCGTTCACTAGCAATTTGGATAACTTATGAAAACCCGCGACAAAATAATCTATGCCAGTCTTGAACTGTTCAACGAGCATGGCGAAAGAAACATCACCACCAATCACATTGCCGCTCACTTAAATATGAGTCCCGGGAATCTTTATTACCATTTTCGCAATAAAGAAGACATTATCCGCTGCATTTTCAGCTTATATGAGAATCATCTCGAATCGGGTTTCCAACCCTATGAAGATAAGCAAGTGGATGTGGAACTGTTAATCGGCTACTTCGATGCCATGTTCTATACCTTGTGGCAATTCCGCTTCATGTACGCCAACCTTGCGGATATTCTCGCCCGCGATGAAGAGCTAAAAAAACGCTATTTGCATGCACAGCAACAAGTCTTAACGCGTTCGAGCCACGTGCTGCATAAACTTAAGCAAGATGGCTTTTTAAACTTAGAGAGCGACAAAATCACGCCACTGGCAGATACCATCAAGATGATCGTCAGCTTTTGGATTGGTTACCAACTCACGCAATCCAGCACATCGACCATCACTAAAGCGACGCTCTATGAAGGTGTGTTGAGGGTACTGATGATTTTCAAAGCCTATGCAACCCCGACATCCGTCGCAACGTTTACTCGCCTAGAGCAGCATTATCACGCGTTAGCGAATCAAGAATCCCTCTAACATCATCCCAAACACCTTTGTTGGGAACTCGCATTCGGTACTGGACTCAAAGCAATTATAGTACTGAGTGCGAACCCGTTTTTCGCTCTACATCCCTTAAAAGAAGACTCAGTTAAACAGTGGCAAACTTATGTTGCACATTAGTTTTTATAATGTAAAAACCGCTTTAGCCCTAAACTCGTTTATCTTGCGAACCTGCATGAAAAAAAGGCTGTAGGCCGATTGGGTTTAGAGTTAGAATGCCGCCACTCCCAAAATCAGAATAAAGTTAACTAAGGAGATATCAGGTGGCCTCTACCTCATTCTACGCACAGATTAATCAACAGCTTGCAGACATCAAAGCCGAAGGCTTATATAAAAGCGAGCGTGTTATTGCCTCACCGCAACAGACTGCCATTCAAGTTAATCAGCAAGAAGTTGTTAACTTTTGCGCGAATAATTACTTAGGCTTAGCGAATCACCCTGAGCTAATCAAAGCCGCCCAACAGGGCTTAGACAGCCACGGCTTTGGTATGGCGTCGGTGCGCTTTATTTGCGGCACCCAAGATATCCATAAAAAGCTAGAAGCTAGCCTGAGCGAATTCCTCGGCACTGAAGACACCATTCTTTACTCTTCATGTTTTGATGCAAACGCCGGTCTGTTCGAGACCTTGTTAGATGCAGAAGACGCGATTATTTCCGATGCGTTAAACCATGCTTCTATCATCGACGGTGTACGTTTATGTAAAGCCAAACGTTTCCGTTATGCCAACAACGACATGGCCGATTTAGAAACTCAGCTGATCGCCGCGAAAGCCTCTGGCGCCCGTAACATCTTGATCGCCACCGACGGCGTATTTTCGATGGACGGCGTGATCGCAAACCTTAAAGGCGTATGTGATTTAGCCGATAAATACGGCGCACTGGTGATGGTCGATGACTCTCACGCGGTAGGCTTTATTGGCGCAAACGGCCGTGGCACCCACGAATATTGCAATGTGATGGACAGAGTCGACATCATCACAGGCACCTTAGGCAAAGCCTTAGGCGGCGCATCGGGCGGTTTCACTTCGGGTAAAAAAGAAGTCATCGACTGGTTACGCCAGCGTTCACGCCCTTACCTGTTCTCTAACTCATTAGCGCCGTCAATCGTGACTGCATCTATCCATGTGTTAGAAATGCTCAAGTCGGGCCAAGCCCTGCGCGAAGCCGTATGGGAAAACAGCCGTTATTTCCGTGAGCAAATGTCAGCAGCTGGCTTTACCTTAGGCGGCGCAGACCACGCGATTATCCCAGTGATGATTGGTGATGCTAAACTGGCGGGCGACTTTGCTAACCGCTTATTAGCAGAACATATTTATGTTATTGGCTTCTCGTTCCCTGTGGTTCCTAAGGGACAAGCCCGTATCCGTACGCAAATGTCAGCGGCACATACCCGTGAGCAACTCGACAAAGCGATCACCGCCTTTACCCGTATTGCCAAAGAAATGGGCATTATTTAGGACTTAAGACAATGAAAGCACTAAGCAAGTTAAAAGCCGAAAAAGGTATTTGGTTAGTCGATGCGCCTAAGCCAGTGATGGGCCACAACGATCTGCTGATCAAAATTAAAAAAACGGCGATTTGTGGCACCGACATGCACATCTACAACTGGGACGAATGGTCACAAAAAACCATTCCAGTCCCTATGGTTGTTGGTCATGAATATGTAGGTGAAGTGGTTGATATCGGCCAAGAAGTTCGTGGTTTTAAGATTGGAGACCGCGTGTCTGGCGAAGGCCATATTACCTGTGGCCACTGCCGTAACTGCCGCGCAGGCCGCACCCATTTATGCCGTAACACCTCTGGCGTGGGTGTAAACCGTGAAGGTTCATTTGCAGAATACTTAGTTATCCCCGCCTTTAACGCCTTTAAAATCCCTGATGATATCAGCGATGATTTAGCCTCAATCTTTGACCCGTTTGGTAACGCTGTGCACACAGCATTATCCTTCGATTTAGTCGGTGAAGACGTGTTGATCACCGGCGCAGGTCCCATCGGCATCATGGCGGCTGCAGTATGTCGTCACGTAGGTGCTCGCCATGTGGTGATCACCGACGTCAACGAATACCGCTTAGAGCTGGCCCGTAAAATGGGCGCCACGCGCGCTGTGAACGTGTCAAAAGAAAACCTAAAAGACGTGATGAAAGAACTGGGCATGACCGAAGGTTTCGACGTTGGATTAGAAATGTCTGGCGTACCATCAGCCTTCCACGCCATGTTAGATACCATGAACCACGGCGGCAAAGTCGCTATGCTGGGTATTCCTGGTGGCGAAATGGCGATTGATTGGAGCAAAGTGATCTTCAAAGGTTTGGTCATTAAAGGCATCTACGGCCGCGAAATGTTCGAAACTTGGTACAAGATGGCGAGCCTCATCCAATCGGGCTTAGATATTTCGCCTATCATCACTCACCACTTCAAGATTGATGATTTCCAACAAGGTTTCGACGCTATGGGCTCGGGCCAATCGGGTAAAGTGATCCTCAGCTGGGATTAATCCTGCAGAGCATAACCTCGATAGGGGCTGTACACTCGCAGCCCCTTGTTGCACACTTATCCCATCTTGATTTCCATCTCTTAGCTCTGTCAGGTTTTATTATGTCTTCCTTTAAACACTTAAGCGTTAATCAATTGCTGCAAATGACCGAAGCACAGCCAGTGCAAATCGTCGATATCCGCGATGGCAATAGCTTCACCAACGGCCATATTGCAGGTGCAACTAACCTGAATAACGAAAACCTAGCGCAATTTATTAGCCAAGCCGATATGGACAGCCCACTGGTAGTGGTTTGTTACCACGGTATGAGCAGCCAAAATGCGGCGCAGTATTTATGCGAGCAAGGATTTGATGACGTTTACAGTCTAGACGGCGGCTATAGCGCTTGGCATGAGGCGAATGCATGATAGAAATTGGCCGACTCCCCAACAGTAGAGCCGCACAGGCATTTGTCGATTACCTCAAAGGTGAACACATTGACTGCCAAATTGAGCCGCTGGTGCAAGGTGTCGCCATTCTCGTCATCCATGACAAAGATGTGGAGCAAGCGCGTAAAGAGTTTGCCCATTTCATGGCTCATCCCTACGACAGTAAATATCTACAAGCCTCGTGGGAACACGGCGATACCCAAACTAAGATAGATTACGGCGCACCTTCACTACAGTTGTTTACCCAATTCATTACTGGTGCAGGCCCAGTCACACTCATCATATTTGCAGTTTGTGTACTCATTTTTGCGGCGATGAACTTAGGGTTCGCCAACCAAGCCTACGCAGCACTGTCCTATTTTGGCGCTGTACCAAATTCAGAGTTCAGCCAGTTCTGGCGTGTTTTTACCCCGAGCCTGCTGCATTTTTCAGCCATGCACGTCATTTTTAACTTGCTCTGGTGGTGGTATTTAGGCGGTAAAATCGAAACCCGTATCGGCACAGCGCCATTGCTAATCTTGCTGTTTGTGGCGGGCACACTGCCAAACGTCATCCAATATTATGTCGGTGGACCTAACTTCGGCGGGCTATCTGGCGTTGTGTATGCCGTGGTGGGCTACACTTGGATAATGGGGTTACGTAAACCTGTGGCAGGTATAGGCTTACCGCCATCATATATGGCCTTTATGATGATTTGGTTGGCATTGGGATTCACGGATATTCTAGGGGTTGCCGTTGCGAACGGTGCCCACATTGGTGGCTTACTCATAGGGTTAGCCCAAGGTTTATTCGATAGCCGCAAGTCCTCAAGCTCAATCTAATCCCGTTATACCAAGATAAATCCACAAGAACGTATGGGGATTTATCTTGGTTCAATGACGCGCTCTTGCACTTCTACAAACCTAACGCGCGTCAGTCATCTCCAGTACCTTAGCAACCAGCTTCTCGATGCCTGAATGCGCTTCAGCAATACTTCCAGCCAACATATAAGCGGGAGTGCTGACAATTCGATTCGCTTCATCTACGACGATCTCATGCACAGTCGCGACTTGATGCTCTCCACCCATCAAATTGAACGCCGCAACAGTATCGCTATCATTACCAATAGTGCCTTTTACGCCATGGGGATATAAACGTGGAATCATCATAGGTGCGATACAGATAAAGCCAACGGGCTTTTTCGCCAGAATGAACTCATTGATAAAATCTGTGACCAGCGGATCGACTTCACACTCGCTGCCGTTCGTCGCAAAATTACACAGATTTTTCGCCGCACCAAAACCACCGGGAATGATCAAGGCATCAAATTCGGCGATAGCTAATTCTGTGGTCGCTTTAACTTCGCCACGGGCAATGCGCGCCGACTCCACCAGCACATTACGACTTGCTGTCGCATCGACCTCGCCAGTGAGGTGATCGACCACATGCATCTGTTTGATATCAGGTGCAAAACATTGGTAGTGAGCCCCCGCTTTGGATAAGCATAAAAGCGTTAAAACCGATTCATGGATCTCTGTTCCATCGAAAACACCGCATCCACTCAGTAACACTGCGACTTTTTTCATTAAAAATATCCTTCTTATGTCATTAAGTTTTAACAAACTACAAACAAACTAGTTGATCTGATTAAAAATCGTGCTAACTTAATTCGTCGAATCTGACGGGTGCCGAAAATTAAGCCAATCCTTAGATGTATTTTACGGAGTCAATAAAAAATCCACAAATTGGGAAGATTTTTTAAGAAACAGTATTGAACTCACACAAATCTTTTATAAATATAAAAAACAACAACTTAAAAATATCGCACTAAGCCGTAATCATCGCCATTATTCTCAGTTGACTTTTTCACTCACAGACTTATCCACAGGCTGGGAATCATTTTGCCGTGGCTGAAATAGCGCTTATGTGGCATGCTTAGCGCCATCTAAGTCATCGATAAACGAAAAATACTTATGCCAACCGTCGCTAAAAACCCACTTGTGCTTGTGGATGGATCTTCTTATTTATATCGCGCTTATTATGCGCCTCCTCACCTGACAAACTCAAAGGGCGAAGCAACCGGTGCCGTTTATGGCGTAGTGAATATGTTACGCAGCTTGCTGACTCGCTATCAGCCAAGCCATATCGCAGTCGTGTTCGATGCCAAGGGCAAAACCTTCCGCAATGACATGTACAGCGAATACAAAGCACAGCGCCCACCTATGCCTGATGACCTACGTTCGCAAATCGAACCTTTACACCGCATTATTCGTGCACTGGGTTTACCACTGATTTCGATTTCCGGCGTCGAAGCCGATGACGTGATCGGCACTATTGCTCGCCAAGCCAGTTTAGAAAACCGTGCAGTGCTTATCAGCACTGGCGATAAAGACATGGCGCAGTTAGTCGATGAGAACGTCACGCTCATCAACACCATGACAGACACCATAATGGGCCCAGAAGAAGTCGCGATTAAATTTGGTGTTGGTCCAGACCGTATCATAGATTTGCTCGCGCTGATGGGCGACAAGGCCGATAACATTCCCGGCTTACCCGGCGTTGGTGAGAAAACAGCGCTCGCTATGCTCACAGGAGCCGGCAGCGTGAGTAACTTATTAGCGGAGCCCGAAAAAGTCGCCGAGCTAGGCTTTAGGGGTTCTAAAACCATGGCGGCGAAGATCATTGAAAATGCCGACATGCTCAAGCTTTCTTACGAACTCGCCACCATCAAAACCGATGTCGAACTTGAGCAAGACTGGCACGAACTCACCATCAAGCCTGCGGACAAAGATGAACTGATCAAATGCTACGGCGAGATGGAGTTTAAGCGTTGGTTAGCCGAAGTCTTAGATAATAAAATCACTGCAAATACCCCAATTGATGCGGCATCCGAGACACAGGAAGACTCGACTCCAGTCGAAGCGATTGCAACGCAGTACGACTGCATTCTCACGGAAGCTGAATTAGACGCTTGGATTGCTAAGCTTAAAAAAGCCGACTTGATGGCAGTAGATACCGAAACCACCAGCTTAGATTACATGGTGGCGGAATTAGTCGGGATCTCCTTCGCCGTTGAGGCAGGAAAAGCGGCTTATCTGCCTTTGACCCATGATTATGTTGGCGCGCCGACTCAAATCAATAAAACCGTCGCGCTAGAAAAACTGCGTCCACTGCTTGAGGATCCAAAACTTAAGAAAGTCGGTCAAAATCTTAAGTACGATATCAGTATTTTAGCCAATGCGGGGATCAAACTGCAGGGCGTCGCTTTCGATACTATGCTCGAATCCTATATATTCAACTCAGTGGCTTCGCGCCATGATATGGATGGCTTAGCACTCAAGTACTTAGGCCATAAAAATATCAGCTTCGAAGAAATCGCCGGTAAAGGTGCAAAACAGCTGACCTTCAACCAAATTCCACTGGAAACGGCTGCGCCTTATGCGGCCGAAGATGCCGACATCACCCTGCGTTTACACCAACATTTGTGGCCAAGACTCGAAAAAGAAGCGGAACTGGCCGCTATGTTTACCGAAGTCGAATTGCCGCTCATCCAAGTATTGTCGGATATTGAACGCCAAGGGGTATTAATCGATAGCATGTTACTCGGCCAACAAAGCGATGAGCTGGCGCGTAAAATCGATACCTTAGAAGAGAAAGCCTACGACATTGCCGGTGAGAAATTTAACCTTGGTTCGCCTAAGCAACTGCAAGTATTGTTTTTTGAAAAGCTAGGTTATCCGATCACCAAAAAGACCCCCAAGGGCGCACCATCGACCGCGGAAGAAGTGTTGGTCGAATTGGCGTTAGATTTCCCTCTGCCAAAGGTGATCCTCGAACATCGCAGCCTATCTAAATTAAAGAGCACTTACACAGATAAACTGCCACTAATGGTCAACGCTAAAACGGGTCGTGTGCACACTAGCTATCATCAGGCCAATGCGGCAACAGGACGCTTATCATCGAGCGAGCCTAACCTGCAGAATATTCCTATCCGCACCGAAGAAGGTCGCCGTATTCGCCAAGCCTTTATCGCACCTGATGGTCGTAAAATTTTAGCAGCCGACTACTCGCAAATCGAACTACGGATCATGGCGCATTTATCCCAAGATGCCGGCTTACTCAAAGCCTTCGCCGAGGGCAAAGACATTCACAGAGCTACGGCTGCCGAAGTGTTTGGCACGGACTTTGATGAAGTAACCACAGAACAGCGTCGCCGCGCCAAAGCGGTTAACTTCGGCTTAATTTACGGCATGTCAGCCTTTGGTTTAGCGCGTCAGCTCGATATCCCACGCCACGAAGCACAAACCTATATCGACACCTACTTTGCCCGCTATCCTGGCGTATTACGCTATATGGAAGAAACGCGTGCGGGGGCTGCCGACCTAGGTTATGTATCGACTCTGTTTGGCCGTCGCCTCTATTTACCCGAAATCCGTGATCGTAATGCGATGCGCCGCCAAGGTGCTGAACGTGCTGCGATTAATGCCCCAATGCAAGGCACGGCTGCCGACATCATCAAAAAGGCCATGATCAATATCGCCCAGTGGATCAAGACAGAAACCCAAGGCGAAATCACTATGATCATGCAGGTTCACGATGAATTGGTGTTTGAAGTCGATGCGGATAAAGCAGAAGCGCTTAAAAAGACAATCTGTACTTTAATGGCACAAGCCGCCGATCTCGATGTTGAACTGCTTGCCGAAGCGGGCATTGGTAATAACTGGGATGAAGCCCACTAACCTTAGTGACATCAAAACCAACACTATCAATATAATTTAAAGTAAATAAAGCTAACCTGAATTCAATATTTTGAACTCAGGTTAGCTCTCTCCCGTCTTAATCATCTCTAAGCACATCAATACTGAGTCCCTTTCATCACTGTGCGAAAATTATCTTTTCACAATACAAATCAGATCATTAAGTTAAGAAACACTGCATCGGCAGCACAATGTATGACTCTCAACGAAGCAATCTCGACTCCACACGTATTAGACCATCAAGTTCGGCGCGACTTAACTGGCGACATAATGTATGACTCACAGCCAAACAATCTGTATTCCGAACACGCTAGTTCGTTAAGCGCAGCGCAACTTAACAGACGACACAAACCATGACTCGCAACCAAACATTCCTTACCCCACAAATACTAGTGCATTAAGTACGATGCAACTTCATCGGCAGCAATATGCATAACTCACTACCACACAATCTTTACCTGATACATTTAGCAGTAGAGCTCATCGATACACTGCCGCAGCAGATGGAGACTCAAGGGTGTGATTACACGAATCGAAACGGCGTTAAAGCCAGCCATATATGCTCAAAAGCAGTCATAACGGTTGTTCTCTCACGCGTACACTAAAACATTAAGCCAGATTTAGAGTAAAAACATTAAATCTCAAATATTGATCTCTTTTGTATATAAATTTCGGATTACCCCGCTAAATCAGCCGATTAAGCATTTTTAATGAAATTTTAAGATCAATTTAAGATGCTTTTTCACTCACAACCTGAGATCAAGCGCACATAATTACCTCTTTTTTGAAAAAACTGTTTTCCATTTAAAGATAAATGGAGTAATATTCTCTGCGTAGGGTACAGAGGTTAAGATGTTCTATCTTTCAGACCTTTATTTCACTTATAGTGATGAGCCAAATTCTGGCGCCTCAGCAACTTGTTTGCTGAGGCTTTTTTTTGCTCTTTTTTCAGACTTTAGGTAAATTTTAGAGTATTTACTTTAATAAAAAGTAAATTGGCTGTATGCTAGTTTCATTGAGAACCATTGAAGCTAATTTGGTGGTGCTTGAGTCTTGTTGAATTTAGCTTCTCCCCAAAAGAGCTAATATTTTTGGCCGGTGACACTGTCATCGGCTATTTTTTTGCCTGAAATTGACGAAAAGTTAATAGGGATAAAAGCTTAACAAGAGGGAAAGATAAGGAAAAATTACAGGAAAACAGAGGGGCGGCATACACAATCAAACTCGACCATGTATGCCAAAACAGGCAATATTATTCGGCGTTGTTCGCCGCATCTAACTCATCAGTCAACCATTGCGGATGACACCATTCATTTAGAATAGCCAACACTTTAGGCTTACCGGTTCCTTTAAGCGATGAGAAAGGCTCAACTTGTACCCAGTCACCAAACTCACTCAACGCTAGACGCACTTCATTTACCGTTTTCATCTTAGCGCTTTGAGCTAATTTGTCTGACTTGGTCAGCAAAGCTAACACAGGGATTTCACTGGCAACCGCCCACTCGATCATCTGCATATCGAGATCTTTTAGTGGATGACGTATATCCATCAAGACAACCACGCCACTTAAACAAGCGCGTTTTTGCAAATATTCACCTAATGCCTGCTGCCATTTATTTTTCAACGCAAGCGGGACTTGTGCAAAACCATAGCCAGGTAAGTCAACTAAACGACGCTGAGCATCTAACTCAAATACGTTAATTAATTGAGTTCGGCCAGGGGTTTTACTGGTTCTTGCTAAACTTTTTTGCTCAGTTAATGCATTGAGTGCACTAGACTTTCCAGCATTAGAGCGGCCAGCAAATGCAATCTCAACTCCAACATCGCCGGGCAGATATTGATCCAAATGTGCAATGTCAGGTGCACTGATTAAAAACTTTGCCCTACGAAAATCTATACGAGATTCAGTCACTATTTACTCCGAAATTTTTTTACGCAATACCATAATTTATGAAGAATTACTTACTTTTCCACGTTTTCGTGTAAAATATTACTCCGATCACATTAATCATATTTTACCACGCTTGCGGGTCACCCTAGTAAGCTCAGGATAATAATCTTAACCAGAAGTTGGAACGCCATGAAAAAGCTAGCTCTTGCGCTGTCTGTTGTAATTGCCGCCATATCTTCACCTGCGATTGCTGAAGGTAATGCTGAAGCGGGAAAAACGAAAATCATTGTCTGTTCAGCCTGCCATGGTATGGACGGTAACAGTATGATCGATATGTACCCTAAACTTGCGGGCCAACACGCCACTTACCTCCAAAAGCAACTACATGATTTCCGTAGTGCAGCGCAAACTGGCGGTAAAGACGGTCGTATGGATCCTATCATGAGTGGCATGGCAATGCCTCTAAGCGATCAGGATATTCTCGACATTACTGCATATTTTTCTAGCCAAGTAATCCAAGTGGCTGAAGCGAAAGATGTCCCTGAGTTAGGCGCTAAACTTTACAAAGGTGGCGATGTTTCACGTGGCATTACCGCTTGTATGGCATGTCATGGCCCAGATGGTAAAGGCGCTGAACTTGCAGGCTTCCCAACATTGGCTGGCCAACACGCCAACTACATCAAGATCCAACTGACAAAATTCCGTGAAGCGGGTCGTCATAATGATCTGAACGGCATGATGCAAGATGTGGCTAAAAAGCTAAGCGATAGCGATATCGACGCACTATCTAAGTATCTTTCTAGCCTGAAATAATCTTAGTCAGTTAAGAAAAGGGTGTATTATCACCCTTTTCTTACACCACCAAGTTGACGTGAACGTAAACTGCATAAGATTCCTGCTTGACATAGATCACAGATTTGGGTTTAATAAGCCCCGTACCGAGATAAACCCATCTGTTTGTACAAAAAGATTAATAATAACTTACAGGTTTCGGTATAATTAACATTCAAGATATAAGAATAAAGACACTCAATAACAATAATATACTTAAGACCACTCTCTAATAATAACAAGAGTCGTGATTTCCACTTGAAATCCAGGTCAGCACAATTTTGTAAGGGATGGCCGATAACGCCAATTTGCTTCTAGCAAAACGCCTTACACTCAGGGTAACTTGCCCCATCAGGACACAGTTTACATGATGTAAACTGTAGCAAAGGAAGCGATAAGCTTAGGATGCACTGGCTGGATGCTTGTTATCACTGGAAGGTACTTAAATAACATGGATGGTTAACTAAACGTCAATGATGACGATGCTATACAATGATGTGTCGCGAGACCATCTACGGAAACTGTGGTCAGGATGGCGACAGAAAAAAATAAAGTGTCTGGAAGACCATTAACAAAAATAATGCAGGGAAAGCAGTAAAAAAAAGAAGGATACCGACCGGGAAAGTCGCATAGCAAGTATGGATACTTGGAATCAGGATAAGGTGCTAAAGCACCCTTTGTAAGGCGGCAGTTTAACTGCCGCCTTTTTTCTTTGGTGTAAATACACCACCAGTGTCTAAAATGTGCACTCGACCAATATAATTGGTACAATCAAAGCCTTAATAACCACTTCAGCAGACTCAATGCCCAGATGCCCTCTTTGTCATAACAGTCAGACACAACTCCTTCATCAAGATAAAAAACGGAGTTTTTATGTTTGCAAGACATGTGAGTTAACCTTTGCGGATGCCAATAGCCATTTACCACCCGCGGCAGAGAAACAAAGATACGGTCGTTCACGCATTGCGTTGAAGCAAAAGCAGCTATCGCAATTTATCTTGCCGCTGTTAGCGCAATTAGAGCAGCAGCAAGCTGGTCGTTTATTAGGATTGAATTTTGGACGCATACTCGATAATGAGAGTTTGGCGACCATAGAAAATGCGGGCCACAAGTTAAACCAATACGATCCCTTTTTTGCCCCGAATCATGATGTGTTAAAGCAAGAATATGATTTTATCTGCTGTTATCGCGTTTTTGAGCATTTTCAGTACCCAATAAAAGAGTGGGCCTTACTCTCTCGACTACTTCATCCAGGTGGTTGGTTAGCGATAAGCACACCGTTACTGACTGAATTAGATGGTTTTGCTAAGTGGCATTACAAGAACAACCTCACCCATGTGAGCTTTTACCAGCGACAAACCTTCGAGTACCTAGCAAACAATAGCGATTTTGAACTATTATTTGCCGCAAAGGACCTCGTTTTGATGCAAAAAACATCATAATCTGGTATAACACTCGGCCTAATTTCGCACCTTGTAGACAAGCTCAACCTTAGTCTACGGGGCCATACGTTGTAAACAATTGAGAAGACCATGTCTCGTAGCAAGAAAACACGCAAGGGCGGCGAGAACAGCCCTAAGTTACAGCCAAGAGTGAAGAAGCAAGATCGCGCTGTAGCGACTGGCAAACGTAAAGATTCTGGCAATAAATCAGGCAGTCGTCATAACGAAAGCTTAATTTTAGCGCAAGCGCCGCAACAGCAGGCCGCGAAGAAAAAAGACCCGCGTCATGGCAGCAAGAAGCCTATTGCTTTAGCGATTCCAGCGGCAGTGGTTACAGATAAAGCCGCTCAGCCAAAAGTGAAACAAGCTAAGCTGACTGACGAGCAAAAACTGCTGAAATTGGAAGAAGATCCAAGACTAAATCAGCTGTTAGATATGCTTGAAGAAGGCCGTGATCTCAACGATGTTGACCAAAAATGGTTAGATCAACAGCTGAATAAGATAGAAGCTCTGATGGTTAAACTGGGTATTAGCGATGATATGGATGATGATGCACCTTCATCACCAGCTAAGTCTTTGTCTGACGATGAGTTGTTCGACAAGTTCGAATCAGGCGCCGACTTACTGAAAGATTATCAAGACAAGTTCTAAACCTCTCAGTGCTAAGGCATAGGGAACTCAGTTTTTTAGCTGTGCTCCTTATGCCATTCATATAAGGAGTCTCTGTGTCTACGGCTATCATTATTCTCGGTTTTATCATCATAGTAGCGCTTAGTAGCTACGCCACCTTCTTAATCCTAAAACTCAAGCAGCAAAAAAAGCGTCAGCAGGCCGAACGTGAAGTCACGGCGAATGCAAAACGCGCCCAAGTTTTAGATGATATCCGCTATATCGCCACAGCCATGATTGAAGACCGCTGTGAGATCTCTGAAGGTGTGGTCAGAATTGGGCGATTATTTGAAATCCTGTCATTGAGTGAGCGCGTGGCTCCCTATTACCCTTCATTATTCAAACACTTTGAGCTAATTAAAGATCATCCCATCATGGATGCTCGCCAAGCCTTGCCTAAGCAAGAAAGGATGAAGTTAGACTTGATCAGAATGAAGTCCGAAGCGGCATTAGAGCAAGGCATTAGTGATGACGCGAAAAAACTGGCGGATTACCAAGCCAAAGCGATGCATTAAACCCGCTCATTGTTATACCTCAAGACCACTTATGTTGTGGTTTTGAGGTCATCTCGATAAAACCCACTCAAATCTTACTCTGCTTTCTCCCGTGAGCCTGCGCACAAAACCACCACATATCGACAGACAAGCGTACTTTTTTGATAGATATTGCGTAACTTCTAAAAAGACAGACGTCATTTTTACAACCTAGATCAAGGTTATTTACTTAAGAACCTTGCATACTTCGCTTGTTGCTAATTTACCCACGGAGGACACGCCTTGAAGCAGCCCACTCAGATTAGCTGGGATCAGTCGATGATCGAAAAGTATAACTACAGCGGTCCCCGTTATACCTCTTACCCAACGGCATTGGAGTTCGATGACACATTCACCGAACAAAACCTGCTGACGGCCATTGAAAATAGCAAAAGCGATAAACTGTCGCTGTATATTCATATCCCGTTCTGCGCCAAGCTTTGTTATTACTGCGGCTGTAATAAAGTCATCACCCGCCACCAACACAAAGCCGATCAGTACATTGAATATTTGAGCCAAGAAATTATCAAACGTGCGCCCCTGTTTAAACATTACAGTGTGACCCAAATGCATTGGGGCGGCGGTACACCTACGTTCTTAAATCCTGAGCAGATTCTTAAACTTACGTCATTGATTAAAGCTAACTTTAACTTTGCGGAAGAAGGCGAGTACTCAATTGAAGTCGATCCTCGCGAGATAGAACTGTCAATGCTCGACACGTTGAAAGAAGCGGGTTTTAACCGGATCTCCATCGGCGTACAAGATTTCAATAAAGAAGTACAAATTGCCGTTAATCGCGAACAAGACGAGCAATTTATCTTCGACTTGATGGCCAAAGCGAAAGCCATGGGTTTTGTGTCGACCAACATAGATTTAATCTATGGTTTGCCACACCAAACGCCAGAAACCTTTGCCGTCACTATGCAGCGCGTTTTAGATTTATCGCCTGACCGTCTGTCGGTATTTAACTATGCTCACTTACCTGCGCGCTTTGCTGCACAACGTAAGATCAAAGACGAGCATTTACCTTCGCCAAAACAAAAACTCGAAATGCTGCACCAAACTATCGAGACCTTAACTGGCGCTGGCTACCAATATATCGGTATGGACCACTTTGCTAAACCCGATGACGAGTTAGCCAAGTTACAGCGCGAAGGCAGACTGCACCGCAACTTCCAAGGTTATACCACCCAAGAAGAATGCGATTTGTTAGGTCTTGGCGTGTCGTCCATCAGCCAGATTGGCGACTGCTATGCGCAAAACCAGAAAGATATCCGCCCTTACTATGAAGCCATAGATAAGGAAGGCCATGCTTTGTGGAAAGGTTGTAGCCTGAACCGTGACGATGAAATCCGCCGCGTAGTGATTAAACAGCTGATTTGCCATTTCGAACTGGATATGGCGAAAATTGATGAAAAATTGGGGATTAACTTCGAAACCTATTTCGCGGAAGATCTTAAGTTAATGCAGACATTTATCGATGACAAGTTAGTTGAAATCGTCGACAGACAGATCACTATTAGCCCAACAGGCCGTTTATTGATCCGCAATATCTGTATGTGTTTCGACCTTTACTATCGTCAAAAAGCGCGTCAGCAACAGTTCTCGCGCGTGATCTAAAGCGCTTATCGCTGCACTCGCGAACGCTCATAAAAAATCCGACTCTAGAGTCGGATTTTTTATTTATAGCTATTTTTAGTAATGACTCAGAGCTTATACCTTAGCGGCATACAGCGCTTTACGCTCACTATCGGATAAAAACGCCATTTCAACGCCGTTGCGTTGCACCTGCGCCAATTCGGCATCGGTTAATTTGAGTTCGGATTTAGCAATACGATACTCATGATTAATGTCGATAGCGCTCACACCGGGATCATCGGTATTTAAGTTGATCAATACGCCTGCATCCATAAAAGTTCTAAAAGGATGCTCAGCGTAAGAAGCGACTGTAGAAGTATGCAAGTTACTGGTTGGGCAAGATTCGATACCAATACGGTGCTTAGCGAGATATTCCATCAACTTAGGATCGTGAATCGCGTTCACCCCGTGGCCAATTCGCGTCGCGCCAAGTTCTTGAATCGCTTGCCACATACTTTGCGAACCCGCGGCTTCACCGGCGTGAGCCGTAATCGCAAGATCTGCATCACGAACACGTTTAAAGTGATCGTTAAATAACTCGCCAGGGAAGCCCATTTCATCGCCAGCTAAGTCCATAGCCACGAGATGTTGTTTATGGGCGAGTAAGCCTTCAAGTTCTTGAGTACAAGCGGCTTGACCGAATGAACGTGACAAAATACCAATCAAATTGATCTTCACGTTATAGTCTTTTAAGCCCGCTTTAACGCCGTCGACTACCGCTTCAACTACGCCTTCAATCGGTAACTTATGGTTCATCGCCATATAGTAAGGACTAAAACGTAACTCAGCGTAATCTAAGCCAGACAACGCCGCATCGGCAACGTTTTCATAGGCAACGCGTTTAACCGCATCTAAGTCAGCGAGTACGCCAACCATCCAATCGAGCTTCTTTAAGAAGGCGACTAAGCTAGTTTCTTTCCCCTGAATTTGCACAAAAGGTGCGAGAGTCTCTAAAGTATCGGCAGGTAGCGCAATGCCGTGTTGGTGTCCTAGTTCCCAAATGGTGTTTACTCGCACATTACCGTCTAGGTGACGATGCAGCTCCACCAATGGAATGGATGTATCAATCATATTTAACCCCTATTTGAACTACCCAGCCAATGCTTTTGTTATTTGGTCGCGGGCGGACACTAAGTTTAACACGCATTTTCAGGGGCATTTATGCGCCAAACGCATTTAAATTCACATTCAGTCACAATTCTGCTTAATATCCATACAAGGAACTGCCGTATTCATCAGGCATAATGACTTCAATAACAACGAAAATATCAGAGATCGACTATGCATAAACTCTTAACCCCCAGTTTATTGATATGCGCATTAAGCGCCTGCACTGCCACTCAAACCACAGAAAATAGCCAAACCGCAGCGCCACAGGCAATATCGACAACACAATCGCAAGTTGAGCCCATAGCTCCCGCGCTGCAGGCGATTATCGACCAGAGCTGGCAATTACAGCTCAGTGCGAGTCCTGAAATGGCTTACAGCATGGGCGATGCCAGTGCAGCAGGAAAATTAGCGGATCTCTCGCCAGCCGCGCTCGCTAAGCTTAATCAAGGTCAAATCGCAGTACTAGCGCAGCTCAAAGTACTCGACCGCAGCAGTTTGAGTAAAGAAGATAAGATTAACGCTCAAATACTGGAAGATCAGATCCAAAACGATGTCGACCTATATCGTTTCAAGGATTATTACCTGCCCATTACGGCGGAAAGCGGCTTCCACGCTTATATCACGTCAATCGCACAGGGAAGATTCAGCACCCTTGAGGATTACCGCAACTATATTGCCAAACTCAATACTCTCCCTACCTATTTCGCCCAGCAAACCCACTGGCTAAAACAAGGATTAGCCGAGGGAATAACGCCGCCAAAAGTAACACTCAATGGCTTTGAAGACAGTATCAGTGCTTATATCGTCCCTGTTGAAAAGAGCAGTTATTTCAAACCTTTTACTCAATATCCCAGCTATTTCACTGAGGCACAAAAAACTCAGCTGACCCAAGAAGGCCGCGCTTTAGTTGAGCAAAAAGTTCTACCTCTGTACCAAAACTTTTATGATTTCATGACTAAAGAGTACATTCCCAATGCACGGGAAAATATCGCGGCCAGTAGTTTACCTAACGGCGCAGAATTTTATGAGAATAGGGTACGTTATTATACGACCTTGAATATGACGTCGACGCAAGTGCATGAACTGGGCTTAAAAGAAGTACAACGTATCCGCCAAGAAATGGAGCAAATCATCAAGTCCGTTGGCTTTAAAGGCAACTTTGCCGACTTCTTACATTTCCTGCGGACCGATCCCCAGTTCTACACCACCAGTGCCGAGCAGTTACTCAAAGAAGCGGCATTTATTGCCAAAAAAGCCGATGCCATGCTACCTAAGTACTTCGGCAAACTCCCACGCCAACCCTATGGTATAGCGCCAGTGCCCGCCGAAATTGCACCGAAATACACCACTGGGCGATATTCAGGATCGAACAGCGATGATGAACCCGGTTACTACTGGGTCAACACTTATGCATTGGATAAGCGCCCACTCTACGAGCTAGAAGCCTTAACCTTGCACGAAGCCGTACCTGGTCATCATCTGCAAATATCACTCAACTCTGAGCTAACCTCACTCCCAGATTTCCGTCGTTATGGCTATATATCTGCCTTTGGTGAAGGATGGGGGTTATATTGCGAATATTTAGGTTTAGAAGCTGGTTTCTACCAAGATCCATATAGTAACTTTGGGCGCTTAACCTATGAAATGTGGCGCGCGGCCCGTTTAGTCGTAGATACTGGCATGCACGCCCAAGGATGGAGTCGTCAACAAGCCATCGACTTTATGGCCAGCAATACCGCACTATCACTGCACAATGTCACTACCGAAATTGACCGCTATATTTCGTGGCCAGGACAAGCCTTGTCCTACAAAATTGGTGAGTTAACAATCAAACGATTACGTGCCAAGGCAGAACAGGAACTCGGCGACAAATTTGATATTCGTGCCTTCCACGATGCTGTGCTCGAAAATGGCTCTGTACCTATGTCGATCCTCGAACAGCAAATCAATGATTTTATTGAAGCGAAAAAGGCGACACGCTAAGTTAATGAAATTCATGGGAGTCGGTATTTTCAGACTCCCATGGTTGTCTGTTACACTCTAACAAACCATTCAAGCCAAATGATTTGCGACTGAGTATGAGCAAAGCCAAAGCGACATTTTCGACTGAACACGATTTAAATACCTCAGAGCAGCAAGCCTTCTGGCAAAGCGTTGTTCAAGACACGCTGATCACAGCTGATGGCATCACGCTGGCTTATATGATGGTCAAACATCCCCAAGCGCATACCGCAATCGTTCTCAGTAGTGGCCGAGTTGAATCCTATTTAAAGTATCAAGAATTGGTCTTCGACTTGTACCAACAGGGTTACTCAGTTTATGCCATCGATCACCGTGGCCAAGGATTGTCGGATCGTATGACAATCAATCCGCACATGGGCCACGTGCGAAGATTCAATGATTATATCGATGATTTTGCACTGTTTATGCAAAAGAAAGTGTTACCGCAAAACTACAAACAACTCATGCTACTTGGCCATTCAATGGGCGGCGCGATTGGCACTTTGTATCTCAAACAGCATCCCGATATTTTTACCGCCGCGGCATTTTCAGCGCCCATGTATGGCATCAAATTACCTATGCCAAAAGCATTCGTGCGCTGGTTAGCCAGTAAACTCGATACCACTCTCAATGGCGGCGAACCTAACTATGTGCTTGGAGGACAGAACTATAAACCGGTTCCCTTCAAAGGAAATGAGCTAACCCATTGCCAAAGTAGATACCAAGCCTATCGAGACTTGTATGACGCGGCCCCTAAGTTACAACTCGGTTCCCCAACTAACCGTTGGTTGACAGAATCTTTAGATGCAGCAGACACCTGCGTACTGGCAACAGCGCAAATTCGCACGCCGATCCTGATACTGCAAGCGAGTGAAGATAAGATTGTTGATAATGCAGCCCAGAATCTTGCGGTGAGCACTCATTGCCAATTGAAGGTGATCGCAGGGGCTGCCCATGAGATTTTTATGGAAAAAGACGCCTATCGGAACCAAGCCTTAAATTATGCCCTCGACTTCTTTAAACGCTTCGCAATAAAGGACGAGGACAAACAAGCTGGATAAAGTCCACTTGGTTTAACGCTCGGCTGAATAAATAGCCCTGATAACCATCACAGCCAAATTCAACAAAGGCTTGATAGTATTGGGGTGATTCAACGCCTTTAGCCACCACGTGCAAATTAAACTGCTGCGCAGAGACAATTAACGCCTTCACTCTTTGTGGCATTGCGGCTAATGAATCAATACAACTCATATCCAATTTAACCGCAACTAATGGCTGGTTGGCTAAACAACTCAAAGCACTCGATCCAGAACCGAAATGATCGAGGACGATGCCTATCCCTGCATCAACTAACTTAGACACGCGCTCAGCCACAAACTGTGGTTGCATTAACAATGCGGCCTCATTGAGCTCAATACCCAGTTGATGAGCCACAATGCCATGCTCTTTAACTAACGCAACCAATGCATCAACAAAATCTGCCTGACCAAATGAGAATGCACTGATATTAAGAGTTAAAGTCGGTAAACTCCGGCCTTGGGCATGGGATGTCTGAATAAACTGACACACACGATTAGCGACCCAAAAATCGAGTTCTGCAATCATTCCTCCCTGTTCGGCTAACGCCACGAACTCTGCAGGTGGGATAAACTCGCCATCGGCACGATACCAACGCGTGAGCACTTCAGCCGAGACCAATTCACTGTGCGCATTCATCACAGGTTGGAACATTAACGTCATACTATCTTGCTGTAATGCCGCCTGTAATTCCTGTTGTAACTGTTCATCACGGCTCTGACGTAAATCCATCTCAGCATGATAGAAAGCGCATCCCGCTTGCCCAGGTTGCTTAGCACTCAAGGCTGCTAACTCGGCGCGGCGCATGACTAAAGCTGGATCTAAGGTCTCTATGCTGTCGAGCAAACAAATCCCCACATTCGCGCTGAGCTCAAAGTGATGATGACCGTAATGGAATGGTCGAGCAATCACTTGCCTTAACTCACTCGCAAGCGCTAAAGCACGACGCGCAGCCACTGAAGCATCAATCGCTAAGTCTTTCGCCAGCAAAACAAAATCACCGGACTCCAATCGACCAACGGTAATATTCTCAGTGAAATAACTCGATAGACGTGCAGCCACTTGCGTGAGTAAACGCTCTAATTCGTGGGAGTTTAGAGTCGCGACCAAGCCTAATCTATCTACCTCAACAAGCAACAATGCTCCCCATTGGCCAGAGCTATTACCTTGGGTTAAAAATTGCGACAGTCGCGCCATAAAGACATCGGGCAACATTTTACGACCCGTAACCGATTGATCCACAAGTTCATTAATCGCAGCATGGTTCTTGGCACTTTCTGACACATCCATATGAATGCCGATCATCCGAGTCGGACGTCCTTGAGGGTCCCAATCAACCAACATGCCGCGATCCAGCACCCACACATAATGCCCCTCTCTATGTCGCAGGCGATGGACACTTTCAAATTCCTTACTTTTACCGCTAACGTACTCCTGCAACGCATCAAGTACGATATCCCTATCATCGGGATGTAACCGCGTTTCCCAAGTCTGGAATACGCCCGCTAATTCATCCGGTGCATAACCGATCATCTCTTTCCAGCGATCAGAAAGAAAAACCTCACCCGTGCTGATATCCCAATCCCAAATACCGTTCCGCGAGCCTTCCACTGCAAACAGCCAGCGCAGTTCGCTATCATTCAACTGTTTCACGGCACGACTCAAACGTTCATGTACCTGTTGCAAACTGGCTTGCAATGATAGGACTTCTGATGAGCTCCAAGGGATCGATGTCGAAAAGGAAGAAGTCCCTACCTGTTTAGCGGCCTCGCTTAATATTTGGAATGGACGGATCAACAGGAAATAGAGAATGAAGGTAAAACCTATCAGTAATAATCCACCCAGCCCCCAAACCCGCATAAAACGTTGTTGTAACTTAGCGGAAGCTTCGGCGACTAAAGGCGCTAAATCGGCTTCAAGATAAATCAAATCAACCGCACCACCATACTGAGGCAAGACGGGATAATATGCTTGAATGGTTAAGCGTTCGAGATTAACGAGAATTTGTGGCAGGAAAGCCTGAACCACTGCACGATGACGAGTAGCATCATAACCATCAATGACTTGCATGGCATTGCTATCGCGCCAAACAGTATGGTTTGCAAAACGAATACGGCTATCAGCATCAACTAAGATATAAACCATAGTGCCCATATCCAGCGCTGCTAAGGAAACCTCCTGCTCGATCCGCTCCACATCCTGTAAAGCCTGCGCCGATTGAACCACATTCTGCATCCGAAACAACTGCTGCTTTATCAGTGTCGATTGTCGCTGCGCCAATTCAGCACGCACTTGATCGCTTTCAAACAGGTACTCGCCTATGACCAACACTAAATATAGTGTCAGCATACACAGAGGGAGCAGTACCGCGAGCGAAAGCTTACGAAGCATAGGCAACAGACAGCCTTTAACAAAAATGTGAATAGTTTTGTATGCTAACGGGAAACTAACCACTAAGCAAAAGGACTTATCAAACTAAGCGAGATCTTGATGTAAATAATGAACTTAGAGTATAAAAGCCTGAAATAAAGGAAGGAAAAAACGTAAAGAACTAGCGAAATGACCAGAGCTAAAACGAATAGAACAATGTTCTGTATTAACGCTGATTTAACAAATCGCAGACGCAAAAAAGCCAGCTTATTCAGCTGGCTTCGTTACATCTCAATGAGATAATTAGGCGCTTGGCGATGACCTACTCTCACATGGGGAGACCCCACACTACCATCGGCGCGTTTGCGTTTCACTTCTGAGTTCGGGATGGGATCAGGTGGTTCCACAAGGCTATTGTCACCAAGCAA
>NZ_JALBYT010000090.1:0-419 GCF_022690845.1 Shewanella sp. N2AIL
GCTTCAGGCGAAGCGGCTTATCCGCAAATTCGCATGGTTTGCTTGATGGAGTTAAGCAGCCATTTGTTGGTCAACAGCGCCTTTGATTCGGTTGCCGAAAATGAAATGAACTTAGCATCTCAGCTCATTCCTAGCATTCCCAATCACAGCCTAACCCTATTTGACCGAGGATTTTACTCGCTCGGCCTTCTGCACGCTTGGCAGCAAGCGCAACCTGACAGCCACTGGTTGTTGCCATTGAAGAAAGGCACTCAATATGAGGTGGTTCGAACATTGGGAAAACATGACCAGTGGGTGAAACTCACCACCACGCCTCAAGCCAGAAAGAAATGGCCGCAGCTCCCTGATACCCTTGAAGCGCGTTTACTCACTAAGACAGTGAAAGGTAAGTCAGTCGCCATTTTGACCTCGTTGACTGA
>NZ_JALBYT010000091.1:0-417 GCF_022690845.1 Shewanella sp. N2AIL
GCTAATTGCTTAGCGGCATTTTGACTAAATATGGCGGAGGAGCAGGGATTTGAACCCTGGGTGGGCTATAAACCCACGCCGGTTTTCAAGACCGGTGCATTAAACCACTCTGCCACCCCTCCGAACGAGCGAGATAATAGCGATCTCTACTGCCACTGTAAACTTAAATTTATGCTTAATCGTGTTAATTGGTTATTTCAAATTCAATTTTTGATTAAAAAACGTGTTTCAAAGCAAAAACAGAAAACTTGTGGCTGAGAGTGAGAAACCTTGGTTCAAATTGCATGTCTCGTCCTAAGATAGGTTGACAGTTTTTAGGCCAGCTCCAGTAGCTGGCCTTTTCTATTGTGCACCTGATTAGGGGTTGCCATATTCAAACTCAGATGCGGTCTCATATCGTTGTATATTGCTATCGAT
>NZ_JALBYT010000092.1:0-406 GCF_022690845.1 Shewanella sp. N2AIL
GCTTGGTTTTACTTGTCTCACTTCTGACCAAAGAAGTGGACGCGCCTTAGACGTAAACTATTCAACTAAGAATAATTTACTTTTGAATATTCAAGACACTTAATAAAGTGTTTGAGAACTCATGATGCAAACGTTTCCACGTTTGCATCGGTTTGTAAGTAACATGACGACAGACATCATCACGTTACATACTATCAGCTTTCCAAATTGTTAAAGAACAATGCGTACCGGCTAGCGGCGCATTCAGCTCTGACTTCTCCTAAGAGAAGATAAACAAGCAATCTGTGTGAACACTCAACAAACATTAAGTTAGTCGTATAGGTAAGGAGGTGATCCAGCCCCAGGTTCCCCTAGGGCTACCTTGTTACGACTTCACCCCAGTCATGAACCACAAAGTGGTGAGCGC
>NZ_JALBYT010000093.1:0-389 GCF_022690845.1 Shewanella sp. N2AIL
GTGGGTAGCTTAACCTTCGGGGGGGCGCTCACCACTTTGTGGTTCATGACTGGGGTGAAGTCGTAACAAGGTAGCCCTAGGGGAACCTGGGGCTGGATCACCTCCTTACCTATACGACTAACTTAATTCTTGGTCGAAAAATGCTCCTGCATTTTCGACATTCGGTACATCCGTGTACCTTTTGAGTGTTCACACAGATTGCTTGTTTATCTTCTCTTAGGAGAAGTCAGAGCTGAATGCGCCGCGAGCCGGTTAGCATAGTTCTTTAACAATTTGGAAAGCTGATAGTATTTAATTGCATGAGTCTGTCATGTGATTAATTACAAAACGATGTAAACGTGGAAACGTTTGCATCATGAGTTCTCAAACACTTTATTAAGTGTCTTGAA
>NZ_JALBYT010000094.1:0-388 GCF_022690845.1 Shewanella sp. N2AIL
TCTGTTCGGTCACTCATCAACAAACTCGACATTGTTTTGCCGCAAGAGATTGATTATGTTGCACGCAGCGCCGTGACTCAGGCGCGTAAACGATTGGGCAGTGAGGTTATTCGAGAAGTGTTTAGTCGCAGCGCTAATACCTGGCACGCGAGAGCTGAACATCCTCATTGGTGCGGTCTTAACTTGTATGGTGTTGACGGTGTAGTGTGGCGGACACCCGATAGTGTCCAAAATCAAGCCGCCTTTGCGCGAACCGCAAACGCTTCAGGCGAAGCGGCTTATCCGCAAATTCGCATGGTTTGCTTGATGGAGTTAAGCAGCCATTTGTTGGTCAACAGCGCCTTTGATTCGGTTGCCGAAAATGAAATGAACTTAGCATCTCAGCTCA
>NZ_JALBYT010000095.1:0-386 GCF_022690845.1 Shewanella sp. N2AIL
TAGGCGCTTGGCGATGACCTACTCTCACATGGGGAGACCCCACACTACCATCGGCGCGTTTGCGTTTCACTTCTGAGTTCGGGATGGGATCAGGTGGTTCCACAAGGCTATTGTCACCAAGCAAATTTTGTATTCTAGGAAATGACACTAGATTGTAATGGTGCTGATACCCAGAATCGAACTGGGGACCTCATCCTTACCAAGGATGCGCTCTACCGACTGAGCCATATCAGCAATTCTATACTAATCAATTAAGATTATAATTAAGCGCTTGGCGATGACCTACTCTCACATGGGGAGACCCCACACTACCATCGGCGCGTTTGCGTTTCACTTCTGAGTTCGGGATGGGATCAGGTGGTTCCACAAGGCTATTGTCACCAAGC
>NZ_JALBYT010000096.1:0-381 GCF_022690845.1 Shewanella sp. N2AIL
CCTCTAAAGAGCCGTTCGAGACTAGGACGTTGATAGGCATGGTGTGTAAGCGTTGTGAGGCGTTGAGCTAACATGTACTAATGACTCGAGAGGCTTAACCATACAACCCAGATGGGTTTTACTGAAAATGTTCCAGACATTTTCTAGCACTTCCTCCATCCATGGAGGTCGTACGAAAAGCCTTAGACAGAATATCGACACTTGATAAAGTGCGAACTCAAACAAAGCAAATCAGCTTTCCGAATTATTATTAACGTGAGCCAGAGATGGACACGGTAATAAACAGAATTTGCTTGGTGACAATAGCCTTGTGGAACCACCTGATCCCATCCCGAACTCAGAAGTGAAACGCAAACGCGCCGATGGTAGTGTGGGGTCTCC
>NZ_JALBYT010000097.1:0-363 GCF_022690845.1 Shewanella sp. N2AIL
GTGAAGGTTTACTGGTTAAACCGAAGAAAAGCTACACAAAAACCACGTTCAGCAAACACTGGATGAAGAAGCATCCTAATCTGCTGAAAGAGGAAGGGCTACATGATGCAGGGCATGTACTGGTCAGCGATATCACCTATCTTGAGTCAGACCAAGGAGTGCACTACCTGTCACTGGTCACCGATGCCAGTTCTCGTAAGATAGTCGGTCATCACGTGAGTAAAGACATGAAAGCGGAGAGTGTGGTGAAAGCGTTAAAAATGGCCATAAAAGATAAACGCTATATCGGCAACGCAGTGCATCACTCAGACAGAGGCTTACAATACTGCTCAGCAGTTTATCAGAATGCGCTTCAGGCGAGCC
>NZ_JALBYT010000098.1:0-341 GCF_022690845.1 Shewanella sp. N2AIL
AGTTCACTAAACGAGTGTTAATTTAACAAAGGAGAACGAAGATTTGGTGGGTCAGAGTGGACTTGAACCACCGACCTCACCCTTATCAGGGGTGCGCTCTAACCAGCTGAGCTACAGACCCATCTTTTGATAAACCCATATTCATCTAGAACCACCGACCTCACCCTACTCTTTATGAGGGGATTGGGGTGCTAACCAGCTGAGCTACAGACCCATCTTTTACTCTTTCTTCTATCAAGCAAATCTGTGTGAACACTCAACAAACATTAAGTTAGTCGTATAGGTAAGGAGGTGATCCAGCCCCAGGTTCCCCTAGGGCTACCTTGTTACGACTTCACCCC
>NZ_JALBYT010000099.1:0-340 GCF_022690845.1 Shewanella sp. N2AIL
GAGTGGTTTAATGCACCGGTCTTGAAAACCGGCGTGGGTTTATAGCCCACCCAGGGTTCAAATCCCTGCTCCTCCGCCATATTTAGTCAAAATGCCGCTAAGCAATTAGCGGCATTTTGCATTTATATCGTTTGAACCCTTGGGTTGCTGATTTGAAGCGCGGCTCCTACGCTATATTCACGAAACAGGCCATCAGCAATGATGGCCTTTTTGTTGTCATCCCAAAACCACCGCCTCTGGCGGTGGTGATTGTTCCTTGAGGCTATAGCCTGAATTACGCCCATGCTAAAAGAGACTTCTTATTCACCACAAGTAAGAGGAGACGAAAAGCATGGGCGAT
>NZ_JALBYT010000009.1:0-145566 GCF_022690845.1 Shewanella sp. N2AIL
GGGTGAAGCTCACCACCACGCCTCAAGCCAGAAAGAAATGGCCGCAGCTCCCTGATACCCTTGAAGCGCGTTTACTCACTAAGACAGTGAAAGGTAAGTCAGTCGCCATTTTGACCTCGTTGACTGACCCGATGCGTTACCCCAGCGAAGACATCGTCGACTTATATGCCCATCGATGGGAAATCGAACTGGGCTACAGAGAGATGAAACAACATCTGTTGGAGAGCCGTTTTACGCTACGCAGTCAACTACCGGAGCTGGTGACTCAAGAACTGTGGGGCGTGCTACTGGCCTATAATCTCATTAGATACAAGATGTTGCTGATGGCTAAAAGCTTGCCATCGGTCCATCCTAATCAACTGAGTTTTAGGGATGCGGCGAGTTATATCATCTTCAAGTTGACACAACTGCCATCACAAACGCCGGGGAATGTCCCGAGAGACGTATTGGATATAGAACGAAATGCACGGCAATTTAAGTTGGATGGTAAACGGGAAAGGGCTTATCCAAGAGTCCTTAAAATGAGTAAAAACAAGTATCCGGTTAGACCAAAGAAAAATGCCGTTCACTCTTAAGTGAACGGCATTAGAGCATGGCTCGCCTTTTTTACTGTGAGTTATGGTGACTTATCAGCACTCAAACTTGTTCCTCTAGCGTTTGAGCAATTAGCTCTTAGCCTTTAGCTGTAGCTAGATCAGCCCCAAAGTGGACAATACAAAGATGCCTAAGGTGCACGTGATTAACGAGCAGACTGTGGTCAGCGCGATAATATTGGCCGCAAGGGGGGCATTGCCACCCATGGCGCGTGCCATCACATAGCTTGCGGCTGCGGTGGGAGCAGAACTCATTAAAAAGACCAGCGCTAACTCAATCCCTCGATAGCCCAACAGCAAGGCCCCAATCGTGATAAAAAGCGGGGCAAAGATCAGTTTCAATGCGGTCGAGAACCAAGTTGAATGCTTTTCATGTTTGAGTGAACCAATATCGAGCGAACCGCCAGTGCACAGTAACGCTAGTGGCAGGGTCATATTGGCAAAATATTGGCCCGCATCGAGCACCATTTTCGGTATTGGAATTGCAAGTAAATAGAACAACATACCGACCATAATGGCAATGATCAGCGGGTTTTTAGTAATGGTTTTAATAATCACGCCAAATGCGCGTTGGCTGGATTCTTCGCCTTTAGGGCTTAGGCAAATAACCGCTTGAATATTGTAGAGCAGCGTCATCGAGGCGACATAAACCGCAGCTAAAGCAACACCAGAACTGCCGTAGGCGTTGGAAACATAAGCTAAGCCGATAATCGCGGTATTGGCCCTGAATCCCCCTTGAATGATCACGCCTTGGTCTTTGTGCTTGGGAAATAGCCGCCCAGTTGCATAGGTGGAGAGTATAAAAAACAGGAAATTGGCCGCTAAACCATAGCCAATTAAGGGCGCACTGGAGGCGAGATCGTGATTGGAGCTAATAATGCTAAGGAACAGCAAGGCTGGCAGCGTCACGTTAAAGACTAATTTTGATGCGACATCAATAAAGTTTTCATTGATGATTTGGGTGCGTTTTAGGATCACACCGAGCGCTAACATCAAACAGATTGGACCCGTAATCGAGGCAGAAAACAGCAACTGCTCAACGATATTTCCCATAACTACTCCTCGAATGATTCACTGAACACTGCGTCGATTTTAGACCTGTCACAGATATGAATATCACATTGCAGCGAATGCCTTGTCGATAGAAATACGAGCATTAACTCGATCTCTGAAACCTGTCACTTAAATCAGTCGCTTAAACCTGTCTGCTAAACCTGTCAGCGAAACCTAGTGGCGTAAACTCAGTCTTTTAAAAGACTGAGTGACACTCGAAGCTACAAATAGGCTCAAACAATCGATACCAACAAATAAGGCCACATAAATGCGGCCTTATTGATTTTTCGAGCGTTATTTAGCGCAGATTACTTAACACGCATGCCAGGCTGTGCGCCTTCATGGGGTTCTAAAATCCACAGGTCGCTGCCACCAGGGCCAGCGGCCAACACCATACCTTCTGACATGCCAAAACGCATCTTACGTGGCGCTAAGTTCGCCACCATTACAGTTAACTTACCTTCGAGATCTTCTGGCGAATAGGCCGATTTGATCCCGGCAAACACTTGGCGTGTTTCACCACCGATGTCGAGTTGTAACTTGAGTAACTTGTCAGCGTCAGCAACATGCTCTGCTTTGACGATGCGAGCGATACGCAGGTCGATTTTCGCAAAATCATCAAAGTTGATGGTCTCACTGATCGGATCGTCAACCAGCGGTTCACTGCTAACCGATGAAGCTTCAGCGGTTTTTTCAGGCGCTGCCGTCTTTGGTGCATCGGCCGTGACTTGCAGGTTATCCTTGGAGTCAGCAACCATGGCATTGACTTTATCCAGCTCAACACGTTGCATCATTGCCTTGAATGGGGCGATTTCATGACCCGCTAAATCTTGGCCCAATGCATCCCAAGTGAGTGGCAATTGGAAGAAGGCTTCCACATCTTGGGCTAAACGTGGCAATACAGGTTTTAGATACGTCACGAGAATACGGAACAGATTCAAGGCGTTTGAACACACTTGATGGGCCGCTTCCTGTTGGTCGTCATGTTTCACCATTTGCCAAGGCGCAGCATCGGCCACAAACCCGTTAGCGATGTCCGCTAATGCCATGATTTCGCGCATCGCTTTGCCGTATTCGCGCGACTCGTAAAAGTCTGCAATCACGTCTTGCTTGGCTAAAAACGCCTCAGTCAGGGTGGTGTCGTTAATTTTCGCGAGCTTGCCATCGAAACGTTTAGTGATAAAACCTGCGGTGCGCGAGGCTAAGTTCACTAGCTTACCGACTAAATCTGAGTTCACGCGCTGGGCGAAATCTTCCAGATTTAAATCTAAATCGTCGATACGGCTGCTGAGTTTGGCGGCGTAGTAGTAACGTAAATATTCAGGATCTAAATGATCTAAATAGGTACGCGCCTTAATGAAGGTGCCTTTCGATTTAGACATCTTCGCGCCGTTGACCGTCACATAACCGTGGGCATAGACGCTGTTTGGCTGACGATAACCTGAGCCGTGCAGCATGGCTGGCCAGAACAAGCTGTGGAAGTAAACGATGTCTTTACCGATGAAGTGATAAACCTCAGCAGTTGAATCTTTGCCCCAGAATTCATCGAAGCTCAACTCAGGACGTTTTGCACACAGGTTTTTGAATGAACCCATGTAGCCGATAGGCGCATCTAACCACACGTAGAAATACTTGCCCGGTGCATCGGGGATTTCGAAACCAAAATACGGTGCATCACGGGTGATGTCCCATTGTTGTAGACCTTGCTCAAACCATTCGTCGAGTTTATTTGCCATTTCGACTTGCAGTGCGCCAGAGCGAGTCCACTCTTTTAGCATGCCTTCGAAGGCGGGCAGGTCGAAGAAAAAGTGCTCAGTGTCTTTCATCACTGGCGTTGCACCCGATACCGCTGATTTTGGATTGATCAGTTCAGTTGGGCTATAAGTCGCGCCGCAAGAATCACAGTTATCGCCGTATTGATCAGGCGACTTACACTTAGGGCAAGTACCTTTTACGAATCGGTCGGGCAGGAACATAGATTTCTCAGGATCGAATAACTGAGAAATGCTCTTGCTCTTGATGTAGCCGTTGGCACGTAGCTTGAGATAAATATCGCTCGCCATGAGACGGTTTTCTTCGCTGTGGGTGCTGTGATAGTTATCGAAAGCGACATTAAAATCGGCAAAATCCTGCTGATGTTCTTTGTTCACTTGGGCGATCATATCTTCAGGCGCTATGCCTAATTGCTGGGCTTTAAGCATGATCGGCGTGCCATGGGCATCATCGGCACAAATATAGTGGCACTCATGTCCACGAAGTTTTTGATAACGCGACCAGATATCTGTCTGGATGTATTCCAACATGTGACCTAAATGTATCGGTCCGTTTGCGTAGGGAAGTGCGCTGGTCACGAGAATTTTACGTTGTGAAGTTGCCATCTTGTCTCAAATATCGTGGTGGGCCAAAAATATTGGTAGAGATACTAACCGATTACAGGATGATTTTCATCAAAAGCTGAGCCGATTGAGCTAAATCTGCGCTAATGTTTTCTGCATTATCTGGTACACTTGGGCAAATTTATTGGTGGGGGTAATTCTTTTGTCTTCAACTCAAACTGATTATCGTCTAAATGACGATCTTCTCGGGCCAGTTCTGGCTATTCTCGATTCATTTATTGACCCATATCTCGCGAAAGGGTTAGTGAGCGCAGGATGCGTAAATAAACTGGCGTTGGAAGGTAAGCGTTTGCAGCTTGGCTTAGTCTATCCATACCCTTGCATGACCCAGTATCGCGACACTGTGATGGCGTTGACCAACAAGTTGGCCGTGCTAGATGCTATTGATGAAGTCGAATGTGAAATCGATTTTCAACCTAAAGCCTATTCAGCGTTATCTTCTATCGCACCGATTGCCAATGTGAAGCAAGTGATTGCCGTTGCCTCAGGTAAGGGCGGTGTGGGTAAATCAACCACAGCGGTGAACTTAGCTTTGGCCCTCGCGGCAGAAGGCGCGCAGGTGGGTATTCTCGATGCGGATATTTACGGCCCGTCAGTGCCTATGATGCTAGGTATTCCTAATTTCAGACCGCTTTCCCCCGATGGCAAACACATGACCGCCGCCAGTGCCCATGGCATTGCTGCGCAATCGATTGGGTTTATGCTCAGCGGTGATGAAGCCGCCGTGTGGCGTGGCCCAATGGCAGCGGGCGCGCTAGCGCAACTGCTCAATGAAACCCAATGGCCAGAGCTGGATTATTTAGTCGTCGATATGCCGCCGGGTACGGGTGATATTCAATTAACCCTGTCGCAAAAAGTGCCAGTGAGTGGCGCTGTTATCGTCACTACGCCACAGGATATCGCGCTGGCCGATGCCAAGAAGGGCATCAATATGTTCCAGAAAGTGAACATTCCTGTGCTGGGTATCGTCGAAAACATGAGTTTCCATTTATGTCCCGAGTGTGGCCATAAAGAACATCCATTTGGAACACACGGTGGCAGTAAAATCGCCGAGCGTTATCAAGTTCCACTGTTAGGCGCCTTGCCGCTGCACATCAATATCCGTGAAGCCATGGATAACGGTGCACCGACGGTCGTTGCCGATCCAGACAGTGAAGTAGCCGCACTTTATCGGGAAATTGCCCGTAAAGTGGGCGCAGAATTGGCTTTAAAGCAAAGCCAGAAAACAGTTTCTATTAGTGTTTCAGATGACGAGTAAGGTTTAAGGGTATGAATTCTCAGCAGTGTGTCATTATTGCAATTGCTGGCGCGTCAGCATCGGGCAAAAGTTTAATTGCCAAAACGATTTTTGACGAATTACGCCGCGATTTAGGCACAGATCAAATTGGGGTAATTAATGAAGACGCGTACTATCGCGATCAGAGTCATTTATCCATGGATGAACGGGTGTTAACGAATTACGATCATCCAAAAGCGTTGGACCATCAACTGTTGTGCACCCATTTACAGTTGCTCAAGTCTGGCGAAGCTGTTGATATCCCATGTTATAGCTACACAGAACACACTCGTATAGCAGAAACCCTGACGATGACACCGAAAAAGGTGATCATTTTAGAAGGTATCTTACTGCTGACCGATCCTAAATTACGTGCGCTGATGGACGCGAGTGTGTTTATGGACACACCGCTGGACATTTGTTTCCTACGTCGCTTAACCCGTGATGTGGCAGAACGGGGCCGTACGATGGAATCTGTGATTTCTCAGTACAAGAAAACCGTGCGTCCTATGTTTTTACAGTTTATCGAACCGTCGAAACAATACGCCGATATTATCGTTCCCCGTGGCGGTAAGAATCGTATTGCGACCGATATTTTAAAAACTCGTATCCAACATTTACTGGCAAAATAACGACATAAAAACTCAAGGAGTAATAGGCAAGATGCGCTTAACCGATATCGAAATTGAACAGGCCCTTGATAACGGCACTATCGTAATAGAACCTCGCCCAGGCATAGAAGCTATTTCAGGCGTCAGTGTTGATGTGCGCTTAGGTGGACAGTTTCGCGTGTTTAAAGATCATACTGCGCCTTATATCGACTTGAGTGGCCCAAGCGTCGAGATGCAAGCTGCGCTTGATCGGGTGATGAGTGAAATTATCGAAATCCCTGATGGCGAAGCGTTTTTCCTGCATCCTGGCGAATTGGCCTTGGCGGTGACTTACGAGAGCGTGACGCTGCCCGCCGATATCGTCGGTTGGCTCGATGGTCGTTCATCATTGGCGCGTTTAGGCCTGATGGTGCACGTGACTGCGCACCGTATCGATCCGGGTTGGCAGGGTAAAATCGTGCTCGAGTTCTATAACAGCGGCAAGTTACCTTTGGCCCTGCGTCCACGTATGACCATAGGCGCGCTTAACTTTGAACGCCTCAATCATGCGGTTGCACGTCCTTATAACACCCGTAAAAGTGCCAAGTATAAAGATCAGCAAGAAGCGGTCGCCAGCCGTATCAGTCAGGACTAACACAAGTGTTTTGGGTGAATGGCGCATCGCAGGCGAGTGTCGACCCTTCCGATCGAGGGCTTGCCTACGGTGATGGCTTGTTTGCGACTATGCGGACAGGCGCTGAGGGGATTTTGTTTTTCAACGCCCATCAAGCTCGTTTAACCGCAGGCGCCGCAAGGCTTGGGTTTCAATGGCAAATGAGTGAAGCACTGCAACAACAGCTTCATGCCTTAGCCATTGAATATCCACATCATTGCATTAAGTTAATCGTTTCCCGTGGTGTCGGTGGCCGTGGTTACAAACCGCCAGAAATGGTTAATCCTACCGAAATCGTCTCAGTTCATGCTATCCCAAGCCATTATGCAAAGTGGCAGCAAGCGGGCATTTGCCTTAAAACCTCGTCGATACGATTGGGTTTGCAGCCCTTGTTGGCTGGGATGAAGCATTTAAATCGACTCGAACAAGTCTTGATAAAATCCCACCCTTTACCTCAGGGGTTTGATGACTGGTTAGTTAACGATATCGAAGACAATGTGATTGAATCTTCGATGGCGAATGTGTTTTTTATCAAAGGCAATCGCGTTATAACCCCTTCATTAGCCCAGTGCGGCGTGGCGGGTGTGATGCGCGAACAGGTTATGATAGCCTTGCTTGAACAGAACATGAATATTGAATGTTTGCCCGTTGGCGCCGAGCGTTTAATTGAATTTGACTCAGCGTTTATCACTAACAGCGTTTTAGGAATTGTGGATGTGCTGGCGATTGATTCGCTCAAGTTCAGCCGAGCTCCGATTACCGCGCAACTTAGACAGACACTTTCACTCACCCTATGAAAAAACTCATTCTTATCGGCAGTTCAACCCTGTTGACCTTGCTGACATTAGTCTGTTTGGGCGCCTTTTGGGGCTATCAAACGGTTATCGAATACAGTCAAACGCCGCTGAGTCTCAGCGAGCCTAAAGAGCTGACCGTTGAACGCGGTACCAGTGTCAACCAACTTGCGAAGCAACTTGCCGACGATGGCGTGATTCAAGACACGTGGAAACTCAAGTGGTTACTTAAGTTCCGCCCTGAGCTTGCTAAGATCCGCTCGGGCCTTTACGAAATTTCACCTTCACAAACCATTACCGATTTGCTGAATGATTTGATTGCCGGGAAAGTGAAAACCTTCAGTTTGACCTTAGTTGAAGGCAAAACCATCGTTGAATGGGAACAACAACTTGCCAGCGCGCCGCATTTACAGATGTCACCAGAGGTGTTTGCCGCTGTCTTGATGGCGCAGGGCGATGACTCAGGTTTGCCAGAGGGTAAATTCTTCCCCGACACCTATCATTATACCGCCGAGGCGGATGTTAAAGTCCTGCTGACTCAAAGCTATAAGATGATGGAGCAAGAGCTTGCTAAAGCGTGGGCGGAACGGGCACCAAATCTGCCGTTAAAATCCCCCTATGAAATGCTGATCTTGGCATCGATAGTCGAGAAGGAAACCGGCCAAGCCCATGAGCGCGACCAAATTGCCGGAGTATTCGTTAATCGTCTTAATCAAGGCATGCGTCTGCAAACCGACCCGACGGTTATTTATGGCATGGGCGAACGCTATAAGGGCAATATCACCCGTAAAGATTTAGTCGAAGATACACCTTTTAACACTTATCGTATTTTTGGATTACCGCCAACGCCGATTGCAGCACCGAGTAAAGCCTCACTGATGGCAGTGTCTAAACCTGCCAGTGTGAGTTATCTCTATTTCGTGTCACGCAACGATGGTACCCATGTGTTTTCATCCACACTTGAAGCACATAACCACGCAGTAGATGTGTATCAGCGTAAGAAAAAACCGGCGACGCCAGAAAAATCACCAAAGTAAAAATGCAGAGAAAGAAAATCCAATGTCAGTTTTTGCAAAATTTATCGTTATTGAAGGTTTAGAAGGCGCGGGTAAGTCGAGTGCGATTAGCCTTATTCGCGACTTTATTGAGAAACATACGGGTAAAGCGCCGATCTGCACTCGCGAGCCGGGTGGCACGCCACTGGCCGAACGTATCCGTGATTTGGTTAAAATTGCCGATGCGACCGATCCCCTGTGTGACGAGGCCGAGTGTTTACTTATCTATGCCGCCAGAGCCCAGTTGGTTGCCAATGTCATTAAGCCTGCGCTTGCGCAGGGTCAATGGGTCTTGGGTGACAGACACAATTTATCGTCACTGGCCTATCAAGGTGGTGGCAGGGGCTTAATGCCGTTAGTGGAAGCGGTGAGCACTGCCACCCTTAAAGGCTTTAAACCCGATCTCACCTTGTACTTAGATTTAGATCCTAAACTTGGGCTAACCCGCGCGGCTAAACGCGGTGAGCTTGATAGAATCGAGCAACAAGCGATTGATTTCTTTGAACGAGCTCGCGCGACTTACCTTAAACTTGCCAGCGAAGATGACAGCATAGTGGTTATCGATGCGAGTCAAACCATGGCCGAAGTGCATAAAGATATCTTAGCCGTACTACAGGCGATGGCATGGTAGCCGAGTCAGGTTTTACAGCTGCGCAATTGCCTTGGCTCGAAGGGCCAAGACAGGCATTTTTAGCGCAACTCACGCGGCAAAAAATGCCCCATGCGCAGCTTGTCGGCATTGATTCTGCCTATGGTGGTGAGCTGCTGAGCGTGTTCATGGCGCGTGCGGCCATGTGTTTGCAGCCAACACCGGCGGGGGCCTGCGGTTTTTGTAAGTCTTGTCAGCTCTTTGATGCGGGAAATCATCCCGATTTTTACCATATTGCTGCCGATGGCAATCAAATTAAAGTCGATCAAATTCGTGAGCTTTGCACGCGTCTTACGGCGACAGCCCAGCAAAGCGGTATGCGGGTGGCGATTATTCATCATAGCGAGCGGCTTAACTCCGCTGCCGCCAACGCTCTCCTTAAAACTCTTGAGGAGCCGGGTAAAGACACTTTACTGATATTGCAGTCGGATACGCCTGCACGTTTAATGGCGACGGTCAGCAGCCGTTGTCAGCGCATTCCCTTCGTTGTGCCAAGTCGAGAAATCATCAAAAACTGGTTAGCGCAGCAATGTGATATCCAAGAGGATGTTACTTGGTGCTTGAGTGTGGTGGGTGGACCGCTAAAGTTGGCAGAGAGCTTGCAGTCTGAAGGTGGTCAACAGAGCCGTTATCAATCCTTGCTACAGTTTCGCAAAGATTGGGCCCAAAGTTTGTCGTCTGGTCATCTGTGTGCTAGTTTGTTAACTATAAGTGAACAACAAATAATTGATGTTCTTAAGGTTTTATACCTGCTTATACGACAAGTGTTACTGAAAAATAGCCACCAAGATGCGTTTATCCATGCGCAGCTCGGGAACTTGGCGGCCAAGATCATGGGAATGTGTCATAGCTTAAGTACAATGCCGAGCGTCAATTATCTGGCTTTGTGTCAAAGTTATGTCTTAGAATATAGAGAGATAACAAATAAGTAATATGCCATGGTAGATCTCGTCGTTAATTTTGATACCTTACATCAGCTATATCGTGCCTATATGCCTTTTATTAAGCCGGCAGGATTATTCATTGCGACTAGTGAAGGGCATTACCTTGGCCAGCCACTGACGATTGCGTATCGCTTACCGGGCGCGACCATAACGAATGAATTTCGTGGTGTTGTGGTATGGATCAATCCCTTAGGTGCTTCGGGCGGCCGTCCTGTAGGCATTGGCATTAAAATTGTTTCTGAGCCCGATAGCCATAAACACCACATCGAAAAGTTACTGTCCCGCGAACTGGCCTCCGGCGATCTAACCTGCACTATGTAGCTTGGTCCGCATTCTTGCTCTAATTTGAAGCTTGCACCGTCTTAAACGTTCTTATTTCAATATCTCGCTGGTTTGAATTTTCAAATTTTTATATTTACTCACTCTCTAAACTGACTCTTCACCTCCGCGGAATTTGACCTCGATCCCTTGGCTGGGTATCCTTGTCGTCCTTTTGTTATTCAGCTTGGAAATCCCTGTGCTTATTGATTCACACTGCCATCTCGATCGCCTTAAAGCGGCGCCTGATCAACAAACCCTAGAACATATTCTGGCCAGCGCGAAAGCCCGTGGCGTGGACTATATGCTATGCGTCAACGTGCGCCAGCAGGGATTTGAATCGATGCGAGATAAAGTTGCAGCCTTCGATCAGGTATTTTTGTCATCGGGCGTGCATCCATTAGACGTTAAAGAAGGGCTTGATGTTGAGCAAATCCGCCGCTTTGCCACCGATCCTAAAGTGGTCGCGATTGGTGAAACTGGTCTAGATTATTTTTATGCCGACGAAACTAAATTGCTGCAACAACAATGTTTTGAGCAGCAGATCGCCCTTGCGGTCGAAGTGAATAAACCTTTGATTGTCCATACTCGCGATGCGCGTGAAGACACGATCACTATGCTTAAGCAGGGCAACGCGGATAAAGTTGGCGGCGTACTGCATTGCTTTACTGAGAATTGGGAAATGGCGAAAGCGGCGATTGATCTTGGCTTTTACATTTCAGTATCAGGCATAGTCACCTTTAAAAATGCCGGTGAACTGCGCACCGTTATCCGTAAAGTGCCACAGGATCGCCTGCTAGTTGAAACTGACTCGCCCTATTTGGCGCCTATTCCACACCGTGGACAAGAAAACCAGCCCGCCTATGTGCGGGATGTTGCTGAGTTTGTGGCCGAGCTTAGAGGTGAGCGCTACGAAGATCTTGCTGAGTACACCAGTAATAACTTCTTTAATTTATTCAAAGATGCGGCGCGTTTAGTCGGCCGTTAGTTTTAAGTGCTTTGACCCACGTTATGCGATTGCGTGATTGCCAATACTGAGACATAAAGGATCAGGCAAAAAGCTCAGGCATAAAGGCACTGGGATAAAGACATTGGCATAAAAAAAGGCCCAAAACGATGAAAGCTGTTTGGGCCTAGGGGAATGGCTCGTTGAAGAGCCGTGCGCTACAGGTGAAAGCGCCATGCAATGCGCTTTACAATAGACTCAGTGTAGTCGAGCTTTTGCCCTAGAGTCGCGTTCACCTTCCCCTTTTTTAGGTTATTTATCGCTAAAAAACAGCGAAATTATAACGATTTTGTCTGTTCTGGTAGCAATAACACTTTATCTTTCACTAAGTCTCTGGGCAGGTTGTTTTTTAACTTATTGCCTAAATGTTTCGCCATGCCTAACGGCGCGCCGCCATAACAGACGATCACTTCACCTTGGGCTTTGCCTGCGGTCGCTAAGGGAATATCTCGCCCCATCAAATACTCTTTGGCTTCAACATCGCTCACATCGACCGTTTTTGCCGTTGGGCTAAGTTGTTTTCCCGCTAAAGCAATAATCGCTTCATGGCGGACTTTAAAACCGTGCTTACTGTTATCGGCGAGTTTAATGCCAATACGCTGAAAGCGCATACGACCGATAAAAGCATTGAATTCATGGGGAAATAGCCAGAATTCATCATCGCGAACCATGATGAGTTCGTCTGGTAAGCTGATGCCTAAATCCTGCTGAAAATAGTCTTTGATCCCTTGAGCTTGTTTCGCTGATGCGGTCGTGAAGGGGAAGTTTTTCTGCAGTTTAGGCTCAGGCAGTAATCGCGGCACAGAGGCAGTTTTTGTCAATTTAGCGACAAAGAAACCTTCACTGTCGTAAATCTGTGGCCAGACATGCAAGAAGCCTTCGGCAGTCGTGGCTCGCTCAGCGCCATCAAATAAATCACTTAAGGATTCAAATTGCACGGCATCGCCGTAGACTTGTTTTAAATACTCGCACACGCCTTGGTTTTCGAGACGGTTTAAGGTGCAGGTCGAGTAGACCAAACTGCCGCCGGGTTTCAGGGCGAGAAACGCCGATTCGATTAAGGCTTTTTGGGTTTCGCTAATCGCCAACACATCGTCAAGACTCCAATGTTTTAACGCATCGGCGTCTTTACGCACTGTGCCTTCGCCGCCACAGGGCGCATCAATGAGCACGGCATCGAAACTTTCGTATAGGTATTCGCCAAACACACGGCCATCGAAATGGGTGAGAGCGCAGTGACTTGCGCCCATGCGCAGCACATTGGCGTGCAATACTTTCACGCGGCTCGCCGAATACTCATTCGCCACCAATAAACCTTGGTTTTGCATCAATGCGGCCATTTGCGTGGTTTTTGAACCCGGCGCAGAGGCGAGATCGAGTACGCACTGCCACTTTGCACTAGTCGTAAATGCACTAGGCGTAAAAAGTGCGGTTGGTGGCAACATAGAGCTAGCTTCTTGAATGTAGAATAGGCCCTGAATGTGCTCTAAGGCATTGCCGAGTTGTTCTTCTTCATCGTAACTGATCCAAAATCCGTCTTCACACCAAGGAATGGGATCGAACGTCCAGCCCTTAGGTTGCATCAGAGTCTTAAAGTCGTCGCTGCTGATTTTTAAGGTATTGACCCGAATTGAACGTCTAAGCGGCCTGTCGCAGGCGGCAATAAACTCGTCCATGGATAAATGGGCGGGGAGTTCTTGGGTGATTGTATCGATAAAATTTTGATTTAATTGAACCATTGATTTCATTGAACCATAGGAAAATAGACTGTGTATCAACTGGCGCGAGTATATCATAATCCCTTATTGGGTCTGAGATTTTATCCCAAGTGCCTCAGCCGTTATGGTGATTTGAGGTTTATGCACTGACGATTGCCGCAATAATGGAATGAGTCGCTATAAAGCTAGCACTCAGTAGCCATGAGCTAATAGAATAAAAACAAATAAAAATAAGGGGATTAGCGTGCTTAATCGCGTGTGGTTAGCTTTCTTTGTTACGGCATTGCTGGCAATAGCGGTGCAACTGTTCAATGGGCACATAGACGTCCTATCGGCTTCGGTCGCCGCATTATTTGCTAGCGCTAAGCTTGCCGCTGAAATTTCCCTTGGGCTGATTGGTGTACTTTCTCTGTGGATGGGATTGATGCAGGTGGGCGAGAAGGCCGGAGTGGTCAGCGCGATAGCCTTTGTGTTTGAGCCCTTACTGCGCCGCTTGATGCCAGAAGTGCCCAAGGGCCATCCCGCCTTTGGCAGTATCACGATGAATTTAACGGCGAATATTTTTGGTTTAGATAATGCCGCCACGCCGCTTGGTTTAAGGGCGATGCATGATTTGCAGAGTTTAAATCCGCTAAAAACCGTGGCGACTAATGCACAAATCTTATTTTTAGTGCTCAATACTTCCTCGGTGACCTTAGTGCCTGTGACAGTATTCCTTTACCGTGCCCAGCAAGGTGCTGCCGCGCCTGCGGATATTTTCCTACCGATTTTACTGGCAACCTCGGCCTCGACATTGGCGGGCTTACTGGTAGTGGCGTTAGTGCAGCGGATTTCGTTATTGAACTCAGTGGTGCTCGGTTATGGCGCCTTGATGCTCTCTGGCCTAGTGGCGAGTGGTTTTTATCTGATGACCTTAAGTGCTGAAGCTATTGGCACAGTGTCGACGGCAATGGGTAATGGCATTTTATTGTTATTAGTGTTTACCTTCGTCATTGTTGCGGGCATCCGTAAGGTGGCGGTTTATGATGAGTTTATTGAAGGGGCGAAGGCGGGTTTTGCCCAATCTATCCAGCTGATCCCTTATTTGCTCGCCATGTTATTGGCTATAGGTTTACTGCGCGCATCCGGTGCCTTGGATTATCTGTTGCAGTTGATTGCCAGTGGCGTGCGGATACTGGGTTTTGATACGCGTTTTGTCGATGCTATGCCGACCGCGCTGATGAAACCTTTTAGTGGTTCAGGCGCCAGAGCCATGATGCTCGAGACAATGGATCATCACGGCGTCGATTCTTTTGCTGGCCGATTAGCGGCGATTTTTCAGGGCAGCACTGAAACTACTTTTTATGTTCTCGCTGTGTATTTTGGATCTGTGGGTATTCGCCATGGCCGCCACGCCTTAGCCTGTGGGTTAACCGCGGATTTTGCAGGGATCAGCGCTGCGATTGCCGTTTGTTATTGGTTTTATGGATAAGGGGTTAGAGTGTTGAGCGCCCTAGAATGTGTCAATGACATTTCGATAAGCTGAAAATCAATCAGGCGCATAATGCGCCTGATTGATTTGTAAGAGCTTTAATATTAGTGCGTTGGTGTAAGTATTTTGAAGAAAAGAATTACTGGGCTGGCGCCCATTCCAGCCATTCGTTATCGGCTTTGTGTTGCAATCTTAATACAGTTCCTGCTGCTAAACGATTACCCTCTTGAGTCGTGTCCTTAGTCGCGACATTAATGCCGCCAGCGAGTAAGGTTTCCAGCGAGCCCGCTTCGATTTGCGCACCTGAAAAGAGGCCAACATCGACTTTAATCCCAGAAGCATCCCAGAACTGACTGCTTTGATTCACTAAGTGACTGTACTGCGGCTCAATATGGGCCTGCATCAGCACGCTATTGCCCTGTGTCGACAGGTGATAACCGTCGATTTGACCGACTTTGATACCACGGAAGAAGATAGGTGTGCCGACTTTCATCGAGCCTAAGTTGGTATCTTCTAAGGTGAATTTTAGCGCATCTTCGGCAACGTTGGCATAGCTGCTGGCAGCGAGGTTGGCAACAAACTGGGTCGCTTTTTGATTGCTTGTACCCGGCAGTACACCGATATAAGGGCCAGTGATCAAGGTTTCTGGCGCTTTAATTCCCGCCAGAGAAATTTGCGCATCCACTAGATGATATTCACAGTCGCTGCGGCTGAAATGTTCGGCGTATTCGCCGTAGAGATAGGCCGTTGCAGTGAGTGTATTGAGATCGGCATTGAGCTTCACCTGCGACACTTCACCCACTTGATGACCTTGATAACGAATCGCTGCCTTGGCCGCCAGTTTACTTGAAGCGGGTAAGGTGAGGCGAATTGCCTGCGCCTGAGTTAATGCCAGCTGCTTGCTCTCATAGAGTTTTAAGTTAGCTGCATTGCTGGCTTTGCCATTACTATCAAGCAATCCCAGACTGATGCTGCCCTTTAATGCTCCTTGAAGCGGCGCGACCGCAACATCAATACCGGCAAGACTGGCGCTAATATCCACGGCGCTGTTACGCCAGAACACATTCGGCTTTTTCAGCAAGGGCTGGAACTGTTTGTCGATAGCGAGCTTGATAGCAAAGTCTTCGGTCTTACTTTGCCAGTTCACTGAGTCAACTGTGCCAATTTGCATCTTTTTATAGTAAATCGGTGAGCCTTGGCTGACATCGGCGCCATCTTGACTGATTAAGGTCAGATGCACTTGTTGCTGACGATCATAGAAGGCTGTCGCGGCATCCACAGAACTAAACAAGGTGAGGGCACTGTTGGCGGCGAATGGTGTATCGCTGTGGCCTTGGATCAAGCTCACTGCACCTTGAGTGAGCGTCGTAAAGTCCCTTGCTTTGACTGAAACGCCCTCTAGTGATGCTTTTACTGTTAATGCTGACTCAGGGACAAAATAGCTGTCACTGCGAATTAGGCTAGCAAACTCAGGTTGTAACTCGAGTTGGTATTCCACCGCCGATAAATCTTTGGTTAACTTAACCGCAAGCACTGAGCCAATAGGGATTTGCTTAAAGCGAACTTCGGCGCCCGCTGAAATGCCCATGTTTTCGGCTGAGGTTAAGGTCAAGAAACGCTTCTTCGATTGCAGTAAATCAGGCGCTTTGGCTTGTAAGGCAAAACTGCTTGGCATCGCCGTTTTTGTATTAATGCCCGGCAGGAAGTTGATCACGCTGCCCGTTAGTAAACGCTCTGGATTTTTAATGCCTGAGAGGGAAATATCGGCACCTTCAAGCCAAAACACGCCGTCGTTAGTTAACAGTGAACCGTATTGAGGTTCAAACTTAGCCACAGCTGTTACGCCATTGGCGGTGAGTTGCTTGCTTAAAATACTGCCGATACTGATGCCGCGATAAACAATGCGAGTGCCTTTGTCGACGCCGTTAGCATCAGCCATGGTTAGGTTTATTTCTATGCCGCCAAGGGCTGTGGTTTCTGAATCATAAAGCGAAAAAACGTCGCCGTTTTTGGCAATATCCGCTTTATCGTCAGAGCTGAAACTCACGCCGCCAGCCAGAATGGATGCCAAACTCTCAGAGCTGACTTTAACCCCAGTCAGCGAAGCATCAATTTTAACACCGGAGACATTCCAAAAGTGAGAGTTTTTCTTCACTAATCGCGCGTATTGCTCTTGAATAAAGGCGCTGATGATGACTCTTTGATTACCATCTAGACGATAGCTGACTACGCTTCCAACCGGAATTTGGCGGAAAAATATCGGCGAGCCAACATCGAGCGAACCGAGTTTGTCTGAGGTCAATTCGACCATCACACCTTCTGAGCCGATTTGCATCGGCGGTGGTTGGCGTTCTGCTTCAAAAAATGTTGACGCATTACCTTTACCCGGTTGAATCGCAATGTAGTTACCCGAAAACAGTGCATCTAAGCCTTCAACACCTGTGATGCTGGCCTTGGGGGTGACAAGCCAGAAGAGGGTCTCTTTATTTAAGAAAGGCTTAGCACGGTAGTCCATCATGACTTTAACGTTTACGCCCTTGAGATCTTCATCTATGCCAATGTCTTTGACTTTACCGACAGTCAAGCCTTGGTATTTGACTAAGGTTTTACCTACGTCAATCCCTGTGGCGCTCGGAAAGTGAATTTGAATTTCAACGCCCGATTCTTTAATGCTCTTGATGCCCAGCCATGCACCCAATGCCAACGCGACAATAGGCAGTAGCCAAATGGGCGAAAAGAGTTTTTTCTTTACAACTTTCGGCGATTCAATTTGTGTCATCTTGAGGTTCCAATCGATCCCAGAGTAAACGAGTGTCTAACACTTTTGCGGCTAACTGAGTTAACAGAATAACCAAGGCAAATGCAGTCGCTGCAGGCGCGGGTTTAGCATCGAGTAGTTGTCCCATATTCACTAATGCCACTGTGATTGAGATGACAAATAAATCGAGCATAGACCAACGACCAATCCATTCGATGATGTGAAAACCCACCATCAATTTCTTTTTTGAAATCGGAATATCAAAGCTGATCGCACACAGATAAATGGATAAGCCGATGATTTTAATCCATGGCACTAAAATACTGGCAGTAAAAACTATCACGGCAATGGGCAACATATCTGAATGCACTAAATGCAAAATGCCTGAAAAAATGGTGTCGTGCCGCACTTGCCCTTGATTGGTCAGCATAGTAATGGGGTAAATATTCGCTGGCACCAGCAAGATGGCTGCTGTAATCAACAAAGCCCAACTTTTTTGCAGGCTAGAATAGTCCCTGACCTGTAACTCAGCTTCACAGCGCTGGCAATGGGTGAGGTCACTACTATTGAGCTGGCGGCATACCTTGCACAGACACAGGCCGATATCTTTACCTTGTTGCTTCATATCAGCGATGACCTTCCAATAAAGTCCACATGTGTTCTAAGTCGTACTCTCGTTGAAGAAATAAAGTCACGAGAAACAACATAGTGAAGCAAAATGTGCCCATACCAAAATAAATATCCGAAAAATCAGAAAGCTGGAACGATGAAACCAAAAAGCTGATCACATAAATTTCTAGCATAGTGAGCTGCGACAATACGCCATGAAACTTCAATAATTGCTTTAATGAGTTACGCCAAAAAAGACGACTCAGTCCCCATTTCACAATCAAAATCTGCGTCAGTATCGACAATAGTAATAAGCCTGGACCAATCACAGCGGCGGCAAGCACGGCTAAACCTACAACCCAATAACCTTGGTCAAATACTGCAAACGCGCCCTGAAAAACTGTGGTGGTGCGAATACTGCCGAAAAAGTGAATTTCGAGTACGGGTAAAAAATTGGCAGGAAAATAAAACACTAATGCCGAGATACATAGGGCGAGCATGCCATTTACAGAGCAGTAGGGAGTGTCATAAAGTGCAGTACTGCAACGGGGGCAAAGGGCTCTGACACCGCTTGGCAAGGCACGTTTGCGGACTGCTAAATCGCAGGAACGGCAAAGGATTACTGAATTTTCTGCTGCGTTTTCATGCATATAAAAATATATATTAGCCTAAATAGGAGTAATAACAGCGAGATCGGTGCAAAGTGTAGTGCTAATAAGCCGTTCTGCACAGTCTAGCGCTTTATAATCTTGGCAACGAAAGTACGCTAATAATATCAGATTAATCAGAACACTTGCATCACAAGTTCAATCTATGTCACTCTAGTTACTGTATATAAAAACAGTGCGAGGGCAGTCATGGCAGTAATAACACAGTTTGTCGTGGTCAGAGAAGGGGTTGAAAAGATGACATTCACATCTAAGAAGGAGGCTGATGCCTACGATAAGATGCTCGATATCGCCGATAACCTTATCCCCTTCATTCAAAAAGCTGATTTAGGTATAGATGAAAGCGTGGGCGAAAAGCTCGCATTCTATTTTGCTAACAATAAAGATGAGCTGACGAACTTGCTTAAAGGTGTCGTTCAGGTTAATAGTACGCCAACGAATCCACCTGCTGCGAAAAAAGCGGCTAAAAAGACCGAAGCAGCAGAATAAAATTGTTAGGAAATGTAATGAAATCGAAATTTTATGAGTCACTTAACCGTCAAGCCTTGGCCTTGTTGGAAGGGGAAGACGACCTTGTTGCGGCAATGGCGAATTTTTCAGCCTTACTCAATGATAATTTGACTGAGCTGAACTGGGTGGGATTCTACGTTATGCGTGGCGAACAACTCGTACTAGGCCCATTTCAAGGTAAAGTGGCTTGTACACGTATTCCGTTAGGAAAAGGCGTGTGTGGTACGGCGGCATTCACCAATCAAACCCAGCGAGTGGCCGATGTTCATCAATTTGATGGCCATATTGCCTGTGATTCTGCCAGTAATTCTGAAATCGTTGTGCCAGTTCGTGCCCAAGGTAACGTGATTGCTGTGCTCGATATTGACAGCCCAATCTTCGATCGTTTCGATGAAGAAGACCAAAAGGGGCTGGAATTACTGGTTAAAAGTTTTGAAAACTGCCTATTTGATTAATTTTCGTACAATAACGCATAATTCATAGTCGCAATCGGTGGCGTGCGCCTTATAATATGCGCCTGCACGCATTAAGCTGGTTTGATTGGCATGCAATGAATAAGCTTAGTGTTTTGAGCTGTAAAAATTTGTTAAGGTATATTTTTTTTAACTTTAGTAAACGCGGCTAGGATGCTAATTTGTACGTTGACTCAATATTGAGTTTAACGAAGATAAACGACACGTAAGAAGTTGATATATATCACCTCGAATCGATGTCCCTTTTTGACTGTGGAAGTAATGATGGAATCAACAGAAAAGTTGACCGACACCAATGCAATTTTGGCGTATTTGTATGAAACATTTCCTTTGTGCTTTATTGCTGAAGGTGAAACTAAGCCATTAAAAATCGGATTGTTTCAAGATTTGGCTGAAAGGTTGGCTGATGATTCTAAAGTCAGTAAAACTCAGCTCAGAGTTGCCTTAAGACGTTACACCAGCAGCTGGCGCTATTTAAAGTGCGTTAAAGCGGGCGCACAACGCGTTAATCTGGATGGCGAACCTTGCGGCGAGTTAGAGCAAGAGCACATTGACCATGCTCAAGCCATGTTGAAAGAAAGTCAGGATAAAGCGAAAGCGAAACGTGCAGCACTCGCACCTAAGCCTGCGGCGAAGAAAGCACCTAAAAAGGTGGCTGTTCCTCAACGTGCTAAAACTGAGCGTCCTGCTAAGCCTGCGCCTAAAGCTGCAGCGCCAGTCGTAAATTATGTCCAAGCACAATTGACTGATTTAACGAAAAAACAACGCGTCAATGTTAAGTTAGGTATGACACCCGTAGCCGGTGTGATTACCGATATTAACAAGGAAGATATTCATGTTCAGCTTGATAGTGGCCTAACGATTAAAGTTAGAGCAGAACATATCCTGCTGTAATCATTTTTTAAAACGGAGTAACTTGTTGATGCGAAAACTCACTTTGGCTACCTCGATCGCCACTGTTTTTGTCGGATTCTCGGCTTGGGCCGTACCACCCACGATTCAAATCAGCGAGTTACCCACTCTCAAGCAGGAAGCGCAACATAAGGTCGCGAGCAAAAGGGTAACGGACTTATACACTCGTTCGCACTATCATAGATTTAATCTTGATGATGCCTTTTCTACGCAAATTTTTGACCGTTACCTGCAGCAGTTAGACTATCGCCGCAATGTGTTAACCCAAGCGGATGTCGATAGCTTTAAACCTTATGCTACCCAATTCGATGACATGCTCAGTTCTGGTGAACTTGAGCCTGCCTATAAAATGTTTGATATCGTCCAAAAGCGTCGTTATGAAGGCTTTGTCTATGCTTTATCCCTTCTGGACAAAGAGATGGATTTCTCCGCCCCCGGCGATGCCTATGAGTATGACCGTGACGATGCGGCATGGCCAAAAGATCAAGCCGAGATCAATGAGTTATGGCGTCAACGTGTCAAATACGATGCGCTAAATCTGAAACTCACAGGTAAAAAATGGCCTGAGATTGTTGAGATCCTGCAAAAGCGTTACAACAACGCCATCAAACGTTTGACTCAAACCAACAGTGAAGACGTGTTCCAAGGCGTGATGAATGCCTTCTCACGCAGCATTGAGCCGCATACGAGTTACCTGTCGCCACGCAATGCTGAACGTTTCCAAATGGAAATGAATTTAAGCCTTGAAGGGATTGGTGCTCAACTGCAACTTGAAGACGATTACACTGTTATTAAAAGCTTAATTGCTGGCGGCCCTGCGGCTGGCAGCGAAAAACTGTCGCCAGAAGACAAGATTGTCGGCGTCGGTCAAGAAGGCGGTGAAATTGTTGATGTGATCGGCTGGCGTTTAGACGACGTGGTTGATCTGATCAAAGGACCTAAGGGCAGTAAAGTCGTACTGCAAATTTTACCGAAGAAAGGTGGTTCGAATGCTAAGCCATTCGACGTTACCTTAGTACGCGATAAAATTCGTCTTGAAGACAGAGCGGCTACCTCTAAGGTGATTGAACCTAAAGATGGCGAGTACGCTAATCGCAAAGTCGGTGTGATCCATATTCCTGGTTTCTACATGAATCTGTCACAGGACGTTGAGAAAGAGCTAGTGAAGTTAAACGAAGCCAAAGTTGAAGGCATAGTCATCGACCTTAGAGGTAACGGTGGTGGTGCATTAACAGAAGCCGTGTTGCTGACAGGACTCTTTATCGATATGGGCCCTGTGGTGCAAATTCGTGATGCCGATGGCCGTGTGTCTGCGCACCGTGATAACGATGGCAAAACCAGTTATGCGGGCCCGTTGACTGTGATGGTTGACCGTTACAGTGCCTCAGCCTCTGAGATTTTTGCTGCCGCACTACAAGACTATGACCGCGCACTTATTGTTGGTGAGTCTAGCTTTGGTAAAGGTACAGTGCAGCAGCATAAGAGCTTAGGCCGTATCTACGACATGTATGAAAAACCAATTGGTCATGTGCAATACACAATTCAAAAGTTTTATCGGATCAATGGCGGCAGCACTCAGCTTAAAGGTGTGACACCAAACATTGCTTACCCAAGTGCGTTAGAGCCAGGTGAGTACGGTGAAGCTGAAGAGAAAAATGCCTTACCTTGGGATAAAGTGCCAATGGCACAATATGGCACGCTCAATGATGTGACGCCTGAGTTAGTGACTAGCCTTGAGGCCAAGCACCTTAACCGCATCAAAAGCAGTGTAGAGTTTGCTTATATCAATCAAGATATTGCCGACTTTAAAAAGCACCACAAAGAGAAGACAGTTTCTCTGGTTGAAAGTGAGCGCATTGCCTCCCGCGAAGCCGATGAGAAGAAAGTCCTCGATAGAACGAACGAGCGCCGAGTCGCCAATGGTTTAGCACCGGTTAAATCCATGGAAGACATTAAAGACGACGCCGAATTGCCAGACGCATTTTTAGATGAAACGGCTTATATCACTTTAGATATGGCTGATGCGCAAAAACTGGCTAAAACTAGTGCTAAGTAGGCGCTACTCGAGTCGATTTATCCAATATCAAAACGCGCTTATGGCGCGTTTTTTCTTATTTAGATCAGCGTTAAAGGGATCGAAATGACACAAGCTCAAGCAAAATACTTAAAAGATTATCAAGCGCCACTCTTCACGATAGACACGATTGACTTAGCTTTTAATCTGGCGGGCAATGCGACTCAGGTGCAGGCGATAAGTCGGGTAAAACGCGCTTCTAAGCATACCCAAGCCCTAGTGTTGGATGGTGAAGACTTAACTGTGATCTCGTTGACGGTTGACGGTGAGGCAGTGCCTTACCATGTTAGCGCGGGTCAATTAGTCTTAGAAACGGCGCTTGATGAGTTTGAGCTGAACATCGTCACTAAGCTCGATCCCGAGGCCAATTCGAGCCTTGAAGGCCTGTATATGTCCGATGGTGCCTACTGCACGCAATGTGAGGCTGAGGGCTTTAGACGGATCACTTATTTCCTCGACCGTCCCGATGTATTAGCCAAATATACTGTGCGCATCGAAGCCGATAGAGCCGCATTCCCGTTTTTACTGAGTAACGGTAATTTGATTGATCAAGGCGAATTGGAGGGCGGTCGCCATTATGTTTGCTGGCAAGATCCGTTTCCAAAACCGGCTTACTTGTTTGCCTTAGTCGCTGGCGATTTTGATCTGTTGCAAGATGAGTTCATTACTCGCAGTCGCCGTAAAGTGATCCTGCAAGTGTTCGTCGATAAAGGTAATTTACATAAAGCACACCATGCGATGGCATCGCTGAAAAAATCCATGGCATGGGATGAGAGTCGTTTTGACCTCGAGTACGATTTAGATATTTACATGATAGTTGCCGTCGACTTTTTCAATATGGGAGCGATGGAAAACAAAGGCTTAAATATCTTCAACACTAAATATGTGCTTGCAGATACCTTAACGGCCACAGACGAGGATTATCACGGTATTGAATCGGTGGTAGGCCACGAGTATTTCCACAACTGGACCGGAAACCGCGTGACGTGCCGCGATTGGTTCCAGTTAAGTTTAAAGGAAGGCTTAACGGTTTTTCGTGATCAAGAATTTAGCTCTGATTTAGGTTCACGCGCGGTGAATCGAATTCACGCAATCAAAGTGATCAAGAATCAACAGTTTGCTGAAGATTCTGGCCCTATGTCCCATCCTATTCGTCCAGAATCTGTGATTGAGATGAATAATTTCTACACAGTCACTGTGTATAACAAGGGCGCTGAAGTGATCCGCATGATGCACACTTTGCTCGGCGAAGAAAAGTTTCAAGCGGGGATGAAACTGTATTTTAAACGCCATGATGGCCAAGCGGTCACTTGCGATGATTTTGTGGCGGCAATGGAAGATGCCAGCGGCGTAGATTTAACCCAATTCCGTTTATGGTATAGCCAAGCAGGCACGCCGATTGTGACTGCGATGGACAGTTTCGATGCGCTAACTGGCGTTTACCAATTAACCCTTAAGCAAAGTTTAGCGAACTGTGCATCACCTTTACATATTCCTTTTAGCATCGAACTGTTAGATGCCAAGGGGCATTCTTTAGTGAATGAAGTTCTCGACTTTACTCAAGTGGAACAAGTGTTTAGTTTTGAGGGGTTAAGTCATAAACCGGTGGCTTCACTGCTGCAAAACTTCTCCGCGCCAGTCAAATTACAATACAGATTCAATGTGGATCAACTGGTTCACTTGATGCGTTTTGCCAGCAGCGAAGTGGCGCGCTGGGAAGCTTCAGTGACCTTAGTGAGCCAAGCGATTTGGCAAAATGTGGCGAGTTTACAGCAGCAACAAGCCATGACACTCGATCCCCGCGTGCGCGATAGTTTTAAAGGCGTGTTGTTAGACACTGAACTTGACCCAGCATTGATTGCCGAAATCTTAGCCATACCTACGGCATCTGCTTTGATTGAGCAAACAGAGAGCGTTGATCTCGATGCGTTAGCCTTAGCCCGTGAATTTGTGTTAACTGAGCTGGCTTCACACTCTGAAGATGAATTGATCGCGCTCTATCGCTCTTTGGTACCAGTCGATAGTACGCAGGCAAGAGCGCTTAAAAATCAGTGTTTAACTTGGTTAGCACGGGTGTCGGATGAGGCTGAAGCGTTAGTGATTGCTCAGTTTGATAAAGCCAGCAATATGACTGATTCCCTCGGCGCACTGACTGCGGCGAACGTGGGTGATTTGCCTTGTCGAGATGAGTTGATGACCGCATTTGAGCTGCGTTGGCAGGACACGCCATTGGTAATGGATAAATGGTTTATGTTGCAAGCGACTCGTAATGCGCAAGATGTGATTGAACGTCTGCGTCAATTACAGCAGCACAAGCGTTTTAGTATGAGTAATCCAAACCGAGTGCGCGCGTTAGTGGGCAGTTTTGCGGCGGGGAATATTTACCAATTCCACCGTCAAGACGGTAAGGGTTATGCGTTATTAACCGAATGCTTAATTACCCTTAATAAGCTCAATCCGCAGGTCGCGGCGCGCATGGTGACGCCATTGATCCAGTTCCATAAATTCGACTTAGGCCGTCAAACCTTAATAAAAGCCTGTTTAGGGCAACTTTTGGCTTTACCTGACTTATCTAAGGATATGTACGAAAAAGTCTCTAAGGCATTGGCAAAATAGCGGTTTGTAGGAGGAGGGCGGCAATCGATGCCGCCCTGATATTATGGAATTGTATTTCAAACTAACGATCAGCTATCGAGATTTCTTACCTTACTATCAAGGGCTTGCTGATAAAATTGAGGTCCGCGAAACGCAAGGACGTATTTTGTGGATTAATGGCCGTCATTTCAGACGTTTTTTAACCGAAAATGGCATTCAAGGCTATTTTAAATTGGTTTTAGATGACAAGGGACAATTTGTTTCATTAAATCGAGTCTAGTCTGAATTTGTTTATTTGGGCTTAGAGTAATTACTTTAAACGGTCGGCTGATTATCAGGCTCGGTTTGTGATATTTAGTTTTTAAATATGTTAATGAATTATATGATTTTTTGATATCTTTTCCCGCTTCATTTCTCTCCCGCTTTTCTCTAATTTAAATCCCACCTTTTCAACTGCTGGCACAAATGTGTCTACATGCTTAATTCTTTAGAAAATTTTCTCTAACTGCGCCTTGCCCAAGGGGATTAATTGCTGTAACAATGATGTTACCTGTGAGCTAACAAGATGTTGGTTGTAATTCCTAAAACAAAGAATCCAGCAGGGTACGGAGAGCTAAAATGAAAATTGTTAAAAATAGTTTTAACAAATCGGCGCTTGCTTTGGGGGTGGCGTCGGCATTGAGTTTGTTAATGATCCCAAGCGTTAATGCAATATCTTTTGATTGGGGAGAGGTTGAGGGCACATTTGACTCAACGTGGACTGCTGGTGCGAGCTGGCGTGTTGGGGCGCGCGATTGGGAAGGTCAAATTGGTAAGGTGAATCAACCCCAATTCGATTGGTCTAATTACAGCGCATTTGGTAATACAAAATATACTTCAGCTGAGATTTGGGCCCAGCCCGGGTCGTATTCCAGCAACAATGACTTAAGTAACTTACTTTATTCTCAAGGCGATACTACGTCTGAGATCGTCAAAGGTTTGCATGAATTATCGTTGAAATACAAAAACTACGGTTTGTTCGCCCGCGGTATGTATTTTTATGATCGTAAACTGAACGATGGCAATTATGACTACAACGATCCGATCACGGGCAAAGAATTTGACCCTTGTGAAGATAGCCGCGCTTCAGAAGTACAATGTAAAGATATCCGTTTGTTAGATGCGTTTGTTTATGCCAACTTCGATTTGAATGAGGGTGCGAATCCATTATCTATTCGTGTTGGTAATCAAGTGGTCTCATGGGGTGAAAGTACGCTGATTGCCCATGGGATCAGTGAAATTAACGCCGTGGATTTGAACATTCTTAACGCGCCTGGTGCTGAGTTAAAAGAAGCGTTTAGACCGCAAGGTATGGTGTGGGCATCCCTTGGCCTGACAGATTCGTTAACGGTTGAAGCATTCTATCAATATGATTGGCAACCTATTTGGGTCCCAACTCCGGGCTCCATTTTTGCGACTAACGATTTTGCCGGTTTTGGTGGTTATGCTCAAAACGCTCAGCTTGGTTTTAACGCTAACCCTGACATCAACTTAGATTTTGTGATGCAAGAATATGAGCGTTTAGCGGGCATGATCGCCAGCGGCCAATTTACGAAAGATCAGTTGGGGGCCCTGGCCCTCGCTTATCCGACTAAAGTGACACTAGTGCAGGATGAAGAAGAACCAAGCAATGATGGCCAATACGGTATCAAGCTAGGTTATTACGCGCCTGAACTAGGTGAAACGGAATTTGGTTTCTATTTCATGAATTACCATAGCCGTCGTCCACTGATCAGTGGTACTGCCGCAGATTTTAGCAAGGGTGCAATCTCGTCAGATCTGACAACTGTAGTCCAGAACGCGGGCAACATAAACCGTGAATTGCTGCTAAGCCTGAAGAGCTTCTCTAAGGCGCAAATCGTCTATCCAGAAGATATTAAACTCTACGGTTTCAGCTTCAACACCTTAATTGGTGATACGTCTGTCGCGGGTGAGATTGCCCATCGTCAAGATGAACCACTGCAGATTGATGACGTTGAGTTGCTGTTCGCCGGTATGCCACAACAGTTAGCCAATGCGGGTAGTCGTCCCGAGCTCGATGGTATTTCGCAGATTAAAGACGTTCAACCGGGTGAAACCGTCGATGGCTTTATCCGCCTTGATACCACACAGGCACAGGTGACTTTCACCCATCTATTTGGCCCAACTTTAGGGTTAGACAACTTAACTATGTTGGCCGAAGTGGGCGGTGTGTGGATCCACGATATGCCAGGTTTCGATGAGCTACGTCTCAATGGTCCTGGTACGTCACGTTCTGGTGGCAATCCCAACATGCCAGGCATCATTCAAGGCTTGCACAATGGTCCTGAAACTAACCCGTTCCCAACTGACTTTGCTTGGGGCTACCGTTTAGTGGCAAAAGCGGATTTCAATAACGTCTTTGCTGGGGTCAATATGTCGCCACGGGTCATTTTCTCCCATGACGTTGACGGCATTACTCCGGATCCTATGTTCCTGTTCACGGAAGGACGCAAGTCTGTCGCGCTAGGCGTTAACTTCGACTATCAAAACCGTTGGGGTGCAGATATCTCCTATAACAATTTCTTTGGCGGTGTCGGTACGACGAATGCGATGGCAGATCGTGATTATGTTTCATTCAATATCAAGTATTCGATCTAAAAGGACTCAAACAATGAAGAAACTGACGATATTGGCGAGTGCGGTGATGTTTGCACTTGTAGCGCCAGTCGCTATGGCTAAGGTATCAGAGGCTGACGCGGCTAAACTTGGCAATGAGCTCACCCCTTTAGGTGCTGAAAAGGCGGGTAACGCTGATGGTTCTATTCCTGCGTGGGATGGTGGTATCACTAAGCCTGTGGCGGGTTATACCAAAGGGATGCATCATCCAGATCCTTTCCCTGAGGATAAGATTGAATTCACCATTACCAATGCTAACAAAGCGCAATATAAAGACTTTTTAACACCGGGTCAGATGAAGTTGTTCGAACTTTATCCTGATACTTACAAGATGAATGTGTATAAGACTCGCCGTAGCGCATCTGTGCCGCAGTTTGTCTACGATGCGACTAAAGCTAACGCGACACGTGCAGAATTGATTGCACAGGGCAATGGTATTTCTGGCGCTGCTATTGGTATTCCATTTCCGATCCCTGCAAATGGCTTAGAAGCGATTTGGAACCACATTTTGCGTTTTCGTGGTATCGACATTGAGACTTCCCGTAGTCAAGCAGCACCAACGGCCGATGGAAGCTTTAGTTTGGTAGAAACGGCTGAGGAAATTCGTTTCGAGTATTCTCGTCCTGAAATGACTTTAGATCTGCTTAAAGCCAGCAATACGTTGTTCTACTTTAAGCAAGTGGTGACTCAACCAGCCCGTTTAGCGGGTACTGCGTTATTGGTAAAAGAGACCATGGATCAAGAGGCGTTGCCACGCCAAGCTTGGACCTATAACACAGGACAACGTCGTGTCCGTAAAGCGCCAAACGTCGCTTTCGATACACCGGGTACAGTGTCTGATGGTCTGCGTACGACGGATGATTTCGACATGTTTAACGGCTCTCCAGTGCGTTATAACTGGGAACTGGTTGGCAAGAAAGAAATTTACATCCCGTACAACGATTACAAACTGCACTCAGACAAGCTGAAATATGACCAAATCTTAAAACCTGGGCATGTTAATCCTGAGTATGTTCGTTGGGAAAAACACCGCGTATGGCAAGTGAAGGCGACGTTGAAAGACGGTATGCGCCACATTTACAAAGTGCGCGATATGTACCTTGACGAAGATTCATGGCAAGTGTCGATAGCCGATCTCTACGATAACCGTGATCAGCTGTATCGTGTGGCTGTTGCACATGGCTTGAACTACTACGAAGTGCCAACTCAATGGGACACGCTGGAAGTCTTCCATGATTTGCAATCCCGTCGTTATCTCGCCATGGGTTTAGACAACCAAAGTGGTATGTATAACTTCGATGCCAAACTGACTGAAGCTAACTTTACCCCCGATGCATTGCGTCGCGAAGGTATCCGTTAATACGCCACAAATAAAGGGGCGCTCTGCGCCCCTCATTAGTTTAAGGAAGTTTGTATGTCGTTTCGCATCCTTCAGTGTGTTGCTGCATTAAGTTTCGGTGGCGCTTTTTTCCCTTCTACGTTATCTGCAACCCCCTCTGATCCGATTTTTTCTCAAATTCAACCGCTTGCGGCTTCATCCTTGATTTTAGATATTGCCAATGTGGGCACAGGCTTAGTGGCTGTGGGTGAACGCGGTCATGTTCTGGTTTATGACGGCAGTTGGCATCAAGTGGCGACGCCCGTGAGCTCGCAGTTGACCAAAGTGTTTTTCCTTAATAATAAACTCGGCTGGGCCGTGGGCCATGATGCGACCATTTTACATACTCAGGATGGTGGCCAAACTTGGCAGCAGCAGATGCATTCGCCCGAGATTGAAAAGCCATTCCTCGATGTGGTCTTTTTAGATGAAAAAATGGGTATCGCCATTGGGGCTTACGGTTTGTTTTATCGCACCAACGATGGTGGCGCCCATTGGAGCGACGAGTTCCATGAGGAGCTGTTAGCCGAAGAAGATGTGTCCTATTTAGCGGAGTTGAAAGGCAGCGATCAATCAGCCTATGTGAGCGCACGCGCTTCATTATTGCCGCACTTTAATCGTATTTTAACCTTGACTGACGGACGTTTATTACTGGTCGGCGAGTTAGGCCTAGTGGCCGTTTCAAGCGATCAAGGCCAAACCTTTGCGCGTACCAGTTTTGATTACGATGGCTCTATGTTTAATGCCATTGAAACGAAAGATGCCGTGTATGTGATGGGCCTACGCGGTCATATATTCAAAGCTGACGTGAGTTTAAGCCAGTGGAATGAAATCGAACTGCCAGTGCAATCTTCAATCAATGGGGCGATGTCAGTGTCGGACGATGCGGTTTATCTCGTGGGAAATGCAGGGATAGTGATTAAGCTGAATGGGGATGACACCAGCAGTATTGTCACTCGTCGCCAAGGGGAAAACTTAGTCTCTATTGCGAAGGATAATCAAGGGAATATGTGGTTATCCGGCAGCCAAGGGCTGTTTATTCTTAAGCCATAAAATTTTAAAACTACAATAACAGGGCCGAGAAGATGTTAGAAAAACTGGTCAACGGATTTGAGTCATTTTTATTCCGCAATCGTGCGTGGGTCGTCGGCATTTTTGTGTTTTTGACGTTGTTTTTAGGCTATCAAGCCAGTCAACTCAAAATGGATGCGGCCTTCATCAAAAACATTCCACTGCATCACAGTTATATGCAGACCTACCTGAAACATCAAAAAGATTTTGGTGGCGCCAACAGCATCATGGTGGCGGTGGAAGACACCAGCGGCAATATTTTTAATGCGAACTATTTTGATACCTTAAAAAATGTGCACGATCAGCTGTTTTTTATTCCTGGGGTTGATCGCGCGCAGGTGAAATCGATTTTTTCGCCTTCCACTCGTTTTACAGAAGTCGTTGAAGATGGTTTTGCTGGCGGGCCCGTTATTCCAGCGGATTTTTCGACCACAGTGTCTGGGCTCGAAACCGTGCGCGATAATATTGAAAAAGCGGGCATCGTTGGCCGATTAATTGCTAACGATTACAGCGCGGCCATGGTGTCGGCGCAGTTAATGGATTTTGATCCACAAACAGGTAAACCCTTAGATACCATTGCCTTTGCGGCGCAGCTCGAAAAAGAGCTGAGGGGCAAGTTCGAAACCGACAAGGTTAAAATTCACATCATAGGTTTTGCCAAGATGGCGGGGGATGTGGCCGATGGTGCTAAGGGCGTATTGCTGTTCTTTGTGATCGCGATTTTGATCACCGCCGTCATGGTTTACCTCTTCTCTAAATCAATCATTCTGACCGTTTTACCCCTCGTCTGCAGTTTAACCGCCGTGGTCTGGCAGCTTGGTTTATTGACTGTGATTGGTTTTGGCCTCGATCCCATGTCGATTCTGGTGCCTTTTTTGGTATTTGCCATCGGTGTGAGTCACGGGGTGCAAATGATCAACGCGGTTAGACGCCGCGTGATGGACGGACAGACCACTAAAGCGGCTGCTGCTTCGGCATTCCGCAGTTTATTAGTACCAGGCGGAGTCGCATTACTGTCTGATACTGTTGGCTTTATTACTCTATTGTCGATTGATATTGGGATTATTCGTGAGCTCGCGATTTCGGCATCACTCGGTGTGGGCGTGATCATTTTCACTAACCTTATCCTGTTGCCTTTGGTGATTTCCTTTACTGAAATCAAAGTCGATAAACACGCAGAGCCAACGGCTGAAGAAGTCCGCACCGAAGCGATTTGGCGCTTCTTGGCACGTTTCGCGACGCCTAAATACGCTGTCGTGGTGATTATTGCTACTGTGGTGCTGTATTTTGCTGGTCTGCAGCAAGCCAATCAGATGAAGATTGGTGACTTGCAGGGCGGGGCTCCCGCGTTACACCAAGATTCGCGTTATAACCTCGATACCTTCTTCATCACAGATCATTTCTCCATCACCACCGACGTGATGACTGTGGTTGTTGAGGCAGCACCTGAAGCCTGTACTTATCACGATGTGCTAACTCAAATTGATGAGTTCGAGTGGTTAGTGCGTAATACGCCTGGGGTTGAATCGACTGTGAGTCTGGCGTCGGTGGCTAAAAAAGTGAACGCAGGCTTTAACGAAGGCAATCCAAGATGGGAAGTGCTGCCGCGCACGACCGCGAGTTTAGTGCAGGCCATTGGCCAAATTCCGACGACCTCTGGTTTGTTAAATGGCGATTGTTCTGTCATGCCTGTGTATTTGTTTATGAAAGATCACAAGGCAGAAACCATAGAAACTGTGGTCGCTAAGGTGAAAGCCGTCGCCGCGAAAATGGATAACGACAAGCTGCAGTTTAAACTGGCATCGGGTCCTGTAGGCGTGATGGCTGCGACCAACGAAGCGGTAGCTGAAGCGCAATTACCTATGATGTTATACGTCTATGGTGCCGTGTTTGTACTGTGCTTAATCAGCTTTAAATCCTTGAAAGCGACTGTGGCGGTAATTATCCCGCTGTATGTGGTGTCGACATTGGCGCAAGCCTTGATGACGCAACTGGATATTGGCTTAGCAGTCAGTACCTTACCAGTTATTGCGCTGGGTGTCGGTATCGGTGTGGATTACGGTATTTATATCCTCTCGACCATGTCGTCTAAGCTCTCGAACGGTATGCCAGTGCAACAGGCATACTATGAGGCGTTGGTCGAACGGGGCAGTGCGGTGATCTTTACTGGCCTCACATTGGCGATTGGTGTCAGCACTTGGTTCTTCTCGGCACTTAAATTCCAAATGGACATGGGAATATTGTTAACATTCATGTTTGTGGTAAATATGCTCGGTGCCATAATTATCCTTCCTGCATTGGCCGCCGTTTTCTGGCGCCAACCTAAGTAGGGTCTACGAATGGGGAGCTTAGCTCCCCATTTGTTTTTGAATACTTAGTCTGCTTTATCGATTGTTTGGTCATTTGTCATTCATTGTTTACGCGAATACTGGATTTCAAGAGGATGTACCACTAAAATTTTCCTCGAAATACAGCGGTTTTAGTAATAAACTTCGCGCGATGATCCAGATCACATTAATTTATCTGAGATCGTTAAGCCGAAGCATCCAAATAATGAAAAAAGCGCTGCCATAGACGCTTAAGGAAACAGCAACATGGCCTTGAAAGATGCAATGCCTTCAGTACTACTTGAAAATGTAGTCAGTTTAATTCACGCTAAAGTCCCTAATTCACAAGCCAAGCAAGTTGAACAGTTCGCCACCTGCCTTTATGCCCACATGTCGAAAGACGATCTCAATGCGCGTAATGACAGTGATTTATACGGTGCGGTTCTCAGTTTATGGAACGCCCTGAACAAAACGCCAAAAGGTAACACTCACTTACGAGTGTTCAACCCTAGCCAGGCCAAACACGGCTGGCAATCGACTCACTCGATCATTGAAGTTATCCAGCCTGACATGCCATTCTTGGTAGATTCAGTTGGTATGGCATTGAATCGTATGGGTATTACTGCTCACATGATGTTACACACTCCGCTGGCCATTGAGCGTTCAGATAGCGGTGTGACCAATGTCACTTATCTTAATCAGAGCCCTGAAAGCACTGAACATGTCGCCGTATTCTTGATTGAAATTGACCGTCAAAGCAGCACAGTCGATATCAAAGCATTAGAGCGCGAAATTCAGTCTGTGCTTGCCGATGTTGCTTCATCAGTCAATGACTGGGAAGCCATGTCTGCCAAGTTGGGTGAGATGATCAAGGAATTGCCAAAACGTCCGTTCCCGGGCGATAAGCAAGAGTTAGAAGAAGCGATTAACTTCCTGACTTACTTGAATAATCATCACTTTACGCTGTTAGGTTACCGCCAATACGATTTGAATCGTGTCGAAGGTGATGTTGAGTTAGTGCCTAATATCGCCTCTAGTTTAGGTTTGATGAACAAGCACACTAAAGCGCAACCTGAGCAAGGTTTGTTGCTATCTAGCTTCTCCGATAGCGCCCGCAAAGAAGCCTTAGATCACAGCTTGTTGATCCTCACAAAGAGCAGTGCCAAGAGCCGCGTACATCGCCCAGCTTATGTCGATTATATCGGTATCAAGCGTTTCGATAAGAAAGGCAATGTGGTTGGTGAAGATAGATTTATCGGTTTATATGCGTCAAACCTGTATAACCGCAGCCCACGTGAAATCCCACTGCTGAACGAAAAAGTGCAGCGTGTGTTAGATCGTTCAGGCTTAACCCCACGTTCACACGACTATAAAGCCCTGCTAAACATTCTTGAGAATTTACCTCGTGACGAGCTAATTCAAGCCAATGTTGATGATTTATCGCACATGGCCCATGGCGTGTTAGAAATGCAAGACAGAGACAAGCTAAAACTCTTTGTGCGCAAAGATGGCTTTGGCCGTTTCTTATCCTGTTTAGTGTACGTTTCTAAGGATCGTTACAACACTAAACTCCGCCAAGATACTCAACGTATTCTGGCCCAGCATTTTAACAGCAAAGAAGATGTAGAGTTTACGACTTATTTCTCCGAGTCGACGCTAGCCCGCACTCACTACATAGTCAAAGTTGATAACAATAATATGGATGTAGATGTGGCTGCCATAGAGAACAACTTAATAGAAGCGGCACGTTCGTGGGAAGATAAGTTAAGCACTGCGCTTAACTGTGCACTCGGTGAAGAAGCCGGCACTCATCTGACAAAGCGTTATTTCAATGCGTTTGAGCAAAGCTATAAAGAAGATGTATTGCCAAGCTCTGCCGTCGTTGACATGCAACAGCTCGAAGCACTGGATGACGAACACAAGCTCGGCATGTTGTTCTATCAACCGCAAGAAGCGGCGCTGAACGACAACAAAGTGCGTTTAAAGCTATTCCATAAAGATGAGCCAATTCATCTTTCTGACGTGCTGCCAATGCTGGAAAACTTTGGTCTGCGGGTGATTAACGAGCGTCCATATGAAGTCACGACCTCAGACGGTTCTACCTTCTGGATCTTAGACTTCTTGATGACAGTTAAAGTCGTCAACACAGACAACATCGCCGATAGCCAAGACAGATTCCAAACTGCACTGTCACAAGTGTGGCAAAAGAAGTTAGAAGATGACGGTTTCAACCGCATTATTCTGGCGTCAGGCTTAACGGGCCGTGAAGTCTCGGTACTGCGCGCGTATGCCAAATACATGCGTCAAATCGATGCGACGTTCAGTCAGTCTTATATCGAAGAAACCTTCGGTCGTTACCCACAAATCGCTGATTTGTTGGTGAAGATGTTCATCCGTAAATTTAACCCTAAACTGAAAACCCGTACTCTGGGCAAGTTTATGGAACAGATCAATTTACGTTTAGACGAAGTGTCTAGCTTAGATGATGACCGTATTATTCGTCGTTATTTAGACTTGATTAACGCCACTTTGCGTACCAACTTCTACCAACAGGATGCTAAAGGCGAATCTAAGAGTTATATCTCGTTTAAATTCATGCCTTCACTGATCCCTGAAATGCCACGTCCACTGCCGAAATTCGAAATCTTCGTTTATTCGCCACGGGTTGAAGGTGTGCATTTACGTTACGGTAAAGTGGCCCGTGGTGGTCTGCGTTGGTCAGATCGTCGTGAAGACTTCCGTACCGAAGTATTAGGTCTGGTAAAAGCACAGCAAGTGAAAAACACTGTGATCGTGCCTGTGGGTGCTAAAGGTGGCTTTGTTTGTAAACAATTGCCAACCGAAGGCGGCCGTGAAGCTTTCTTCACCGAAGGTCAAGAATGCTACCGCATCTTTATCCGTGCTTTGCTCGATATTACCGATAACATTTTGAACGGTGAAATCGTCCATCCATTGGATGTGGTTCGTCACGATGAAGATGACCCATATTTAGTGGTTGCAGCCGATAAAGGCACTGCGACATTCTCTGATATCGCGAACTCGATTTCTCTTGAATACAACTTCTGGCTCGGTGATGCATTCGCATCGGGTGGCAGTAACGGTTATGACCATAAGAAAATGGGTATTACGGCCAAAGGCGGCTGGGAATCTGTTAAGCGTCATTTCCGCGAAGTCGGTATTGATTGCCAAACCACAGACTTTACCTGTTTAGGTATAGGTGACATGGCGGGCGACGTATTCGGTAACGGTATGTTGTTGTCTAAGCACACTAAACTGGTTGCAGCCTTTAACCACATGCATATCTTTATCGATCCGAATCCGGATACGGCATTAAGTTATGATGAACGGGCGCGTTTATTCGCTCTGCCACGTTCAAGCTGGGAAGACTACAACAGCAAGTTGATTTCTAAAGGTGGCGGTATTTTCCTACGTTCATCTAAATCCATTCCGTTATCGGCAGAAATTAAGCAAATGTTGGCCACAGAGAAAACCTCTATGACCCCAACTGAGCTGATGAAAGAACTGCTGAAAATGCCAGTTGATTTGATCTGGAACGGCGGTATCGGTACCTATGTGAAATCTGCACGCGAAACCCATGCTGAAGTCGGCGATCGCGCCAACGATGCATTGCGTGTCAACGGTGGCGAACTGCGCGCTAAGATAGTCGGCGAGGGCGGTAACTTAGGTTGTACTCAGTTAGGTCGTATCGAATATGCGTCTAACGGCGGCCGTATTAACACTGACTTCGTGGATAACGTTGGTGGTGTGGACTGTTCAGATAACGAAGTGAACATCAAGATTTTGCTGAACGCTATGGTAACTGAAGGTGAACTGACGTTGAAACAACGTAACCGTTTACTGGAAGAAATGACTGAAGAAGTCGGCCACATCGTACTGCAAGACTGTAAAGATCAAACGCGTACTATCTCTGTGACTCAAGTGCGTGGTGCTGAGCAGTTAAAAGAGCAGATCCGCTTTATCCAGTATCTGGAAAAAGAAGGCAAGTTAGACAGAGCCTTAGAGTTCTTACCGTCTGACGACGAATTGGCTGAGCGTTTAGCCAGTGGTCGTGCGTTAACACGTCCTGAGCTATCAGTACTGGTTGCCTATGCGAAGATGGTGCTGAAAGAGCAATTAGTGACGCCAGAAATCACAGAAGATACGCTGTTAAGCCAACTGCTTATCGCCTATTTCCCGAAAAAACTTCAGGAAAAATACAGCGACAAAATGGCAACACATCCACTGCGTGGCGAAATCATTGCGACCTCACTCGCCAATGAACTCGTTAACGACATGGGCTTGAATTTTGTTCAACGTATGCAAGATGAGACAGGTGCCTCAGTTGCTGACGCGGCAATTTGCTACACTATGGCCCGCGAAGTATTTGGTTTAGCTGAATTAACTAAATCGATCACTGACTTAAACGGCATAGTTCCTGCTGTGGTTCAAGGTGAAATGCTGCATCAGTTACGCCGCAATATGCGTCGTGCTAGCCGCTGGTTCCTCCGTCACCGTAACCGCACTGGTAGCATCGAACAAACCGTTGCTTTCTTCAAACCTGTATTTGAACAAATTAAAGATAATGTTCATTTATATCTGGTTGAAGAAGAAGCGAAGGGTATCCAATCTGAGATCAATGCTTTGGTCAAAGAAAACGTACCACAAGCTGTGGCAACCATTGTGGCTAACATGAGCACCTTGTTCTCTGCCTTAGACATTGCCCAAATTGCCCAAACAGAAGATAAGTCAGTTGCGCTAGTGGCTGAAACTTACTTCAAACTCGGCGCCCGCGTTGAGCTGCACTGGTTCTTAGAACAGATCAGCGCTCAACCTGTGGCTAACCATTGGCAAGCACTGGCTCGTGCCGCCTTTAGGGAAGAGTTGGATTGGCAACAACGTGCATTAAGTTCAGTGGTATTAAGAACCTGCAGTGCAACCTGTGATGCCGAAAGCGTGATTTCTCAGTGGATTGAGATCAATCAAGGCTTATTGGAAAGATGGTTCCATATGCTAGCTGACTTCAAAACGTCGCAAAGCCATGAGTTTGCTAAGTTCTCTGTCGCCCTACGTGAACTTAACCTTCTGATCCTTCATTGCGAAGGCCAAAAGTAAACTTATTATAACAATCAGAAGCCCTGGCGATCGCCGGGGCTTTTTTTAGGTCGAGGAAAGTACATGTTTTATAAAATCGCACAGAAAGTCATGTTTCAGATGGATCCTGAGCGAGCTCACCATCTTGCTATAGGCAGTCTAAAAATGACCGCCAATAGCCCGTTAACGTGTCTATACGGACAAACGATTGCACCGGCTCCCGTGAGTGTTATGGGACTGACTTTTCCTAACCCAGTGGGACTCGCTGCAGGTATGGACAAGGACGGCGAATCGATTGATGCCTTTCATGCGATGGGATTTGGTCATGTTGAAGTGGGCACTGTGACCCCAAGACCACAACCTGGTAATGATTTACCCCGTCTATTTAGATTAAAGCCTGCCAAAGGCATTATTAATCGCATGGGGTTTAATAATAAAGGTGTCGATAATCTGGTCAAAAATTTGATCGCTAAAAAGACCAACATTATGGTTGGCGTCAATATTGGTAAAAATAAAGATACCCCAGTAGAACAAGGTAAAGACGATTATTTGATCTGTATGGATAAAGTTTATCTCCATGCGGCTTATATTGCGGTGAATATTTCATCACCCAATACCCCAGGATTGCGATCGCTACAATATGGCGATCTATTAGATGAATTATTGAGCGCAATTAAAACTAAGCAACTTGAACTGGCCGAAAAGCATAAAAAATACGTGCCCATCGCGCTTAAAATTGCTCCAGATTTAACCATCGAAGAAATTGAAAATATCGCGCAAGCTTTGATTAAAAACAAATTTGATGGCGCAATTGCGACTAATACTACCTTAACGCGTGATGGTGTTAGCGGTCTTGCCAACGCCAATGAAAGCGGCGGCTTAAGTGGCAAACCCTTGACAGAGCTGTCTACCAAAGTGATCAAGCAGTTAGCTATATGCTTGAAAGGGCAGATCCCGATCATCGGCGTGGGCGGCATCAATAGTGCCGAAGATGCCTTAGCCAAATTTGATGCTGGTGCCACTATGGTGCAGATTTATTCGGGTTTTATTTATCAAGGTCCGAAGTTAATTAAAGAAATTGTGAATGCATATCGCTTAAAATAATGATCTTAAGATCAATATAACGATCTAAAATAAGATCTTATTCTTTAACAGCGATCTAAAAGGATACCTAGATCGCTGTTAAGATCCTATATTAGATCGACTAAGTAACTGTTAAATAATTTGTATTTTATTATTTTTATTTTGATATTGGATAAAATATCTACTATTATGTCCCAGTGTTCAAATATTGGGTCACCGTTATGTTATTAATGCCACAAAAAGATTGGCAATGGAAATATAACGATTCGTATGGTGTTTTAGGCGTATCGTTAGGTTCCGAGATTGAATTTCTGACGTCTTATAAAGCAAAATTACTCATTCCTGATGCCTTATCAAGCATGGAATTTAATATTGCGCACGCCAAATTCTATATGAGCTTACTCGATAGATTACCTAAAACCCTGTCTTTGTCCGATGCTGCAATTGTTCAAATTGCCCTCAATGCCACCGCAGCCCATTTTATGCTGACACCGCAAATGCCAAAATCATGGTTTTTTGATACCAGTGATGTCTGTGTTTACAGCGATGTGGGTAAAGTCTTTGAGCTAAAATGCCAAAAGCAAAGAGTGCTCGCCCTCGTGGTTGAAAATACCCTACAGTCCGCGCTAGTGATGTTATTGTCACCTGAATGTGTTTTGTCGGGCGCGAAAACTATGGTGCAGTTTGAAACCATCAAAGTGATGCATAATCGCTTACACCCACTGCGTGCGCAGCGCCACGTGGTTGCGGCATAACTCATCATTGGTTTTTGATATTAACCACTTACCGATAATTCGTGAGTCTTAGTTTTCTCTATTTGGCCCTGCTTTTAGTATTAAACTCACTACGCAGTCTGGTTTGCCATGGTATTCACTCGTCGACTCGCAGCAAGTCCGTCCTTGGATGCTCGACCGCCCCGTCCATGGGGCGGACGGTCGTCTCGCTAATCATCATGGCGCACCTTTCAGAATTTGCGTAGTCTGTTGATTTAAAGACAGGAGTTTGCATTTTGCGCGGACTTGAACTGGTTATCTCGGTGTTGTTTGTGCAGCGCTAAGCAAGAAAGTTGCAGGTGTCCGATCTTTTCTTTATTACTGATTGTTTACACAGTGTTATCTAGTTTGTGCCGATTTCAAGGACTAGATTGAAAATATTTGTGCGCGTTTACATAAGATATTCATGTATATAGCATTTATAATCAATAACCTATTTTTTACAGCTTGAGATAATAGGTTTGGAAAACGCGCATGCGCGTTTTTCCGGATGGTATATCTAAACAAAAGCTGATAAGTTTCTTTTATTACAGTTAGTTAACTATGCGCGTTTTTACTGGTCTAATGAGGTAAATGAGCATGCGCACTATACAAAGGTTAGCTTTACACGGTACTAAGCTATTTACGAGGTTTTGTTATCCTTTAGGTATCAAAAATAATTAAGGTGGAAATTTAAATGGCAGAGAAAAAACGGAGTTACTTAAAGCAATCTGATGTTCCTCGAACCTCGCTAGATGAAGCGCTTAGAGTGCCGAAAGCAATATTGGATCAATATGCTGGGGCGGCGACGACGCCATTCAATGTCGCTAAAGCCTTAGGTCTAGACCCCAAAGGCAGCCAGATGAAAGTCATTACTGGATCTGCAATCGCTTTTGGTCTTACAGAAGGCGGAGCTCAGTCATCATCTATTTCTATTACTGACCTTGCTAAAACTATTTTGCGACCTCTTGATGAAGGCGCTGATTTAGAAGCGCGCAAAGAAGCGCTTCTCAAACCGAGAATATTTGGTGAGTTTCTAAGAAAATATGACACCCATACTTTTCCGCGCGACGATATTGCTCGAAATGTATTAATAGAAATGGGTGTGCCTGATGATCAGGCAGAAGATGTCAGAGCGAGAATTGAAGAAAGTGCATTATCGATGGGTTTTATTGAAGAGATAAAAGGAAAGAAATATATACATCTAAATTCCATAGCCTCTGGCGCTGCGATTGTAAAAGCAAATGTCCCTAATGGCGAAGAAGTGGAAGATGATAGCGAAGAGGTTGTCGATACCGAAAACAACTCACCTGAAGTGATTCACACTTCAAAAAATGCGGATGATGGTAGGTCTAGAAGGGTATTTATAACACACGGTAAGAATAAGGACTTTATTGAGCCTATTAAAAAGCTTCTTGGCTTTGGTGAAATGATTTCTGTAGTTTCAGTGGAGAAACAATCAGTTTCGAAACCAGTTCCCGATAAGGTAATGGACGACATGAGAAGTTGTGGCGCAGCAATAATACATGTAGATGCGGAAAGAACTCTTATCGACAAAGAAGCAAATGAATTTAATTTAGTTAATGAGAATGTATTGATTGAAATCGGTGCCGCTATGGCGCTGTATGGTCGTCGTTTTATTTTGTTGGTAAAAAACGGTGTAAAGCTTCCTTCAAATTTACAGGGGCTATATGAAGTACGCTACACCGATGACAAACTGGATGGAGATGCCACAATTAGGTTATTGGAAGCTATTAATGATATTAAGAATAATCCTAGTCCAGACAGGTACAACTAAAAAAGCTAACAAATCAATCAACTTCGCGCAAAAAACGCGCCGGACCCTCCTGACGTCTGGCCGATTATTGAGGCGTTAGGGTACATAATTCTATCCGTGAATGTCGAAGATGAATAATTTCATTAATATTGATGCAGCTGAGTTAGGTAAGAAAATCTACCGAATAATGACAGTAGAGGAGAATTTAATAAGACACCCATTGTTAAATTTGGTTACCTGTATACGCAGGGGTTGATGAGATTAAGCACAGTCATGGAAGTGACCGTCCGTGACAGGGATGTCATGATCGAGCCTATAGGGATACTTCTTACTAGGTAACAGGACGGCGTATCACTGGAATGAGTGCGCATAATCAAACTCCATCAACAAAAACGCCTGCAATTGCAGGCGTTTTGTTTATGTCTATTCGTTTTGCTTTTATGCGCTAGTGCGCTTTAAAAGCGGATTATTTTTTAATCCATTTGCCTTTGGCATCTTGCACATAGTTGCCTTTATCTGTGGCGGCTATGGCTTTTTCACCGGCGAGTTTAGCGACGTCGGCAGGGGAGAGTTTGTTCTTCTTAGCGATGGTTTCGTAGTGGGCGCGACGTTTGTTATTTACGTCGTCCATCACGGCTTTAGCTTCGGGATTGGCTTGCACTAATCCTAAGTAGCCGTTGGCTTGTTCGCCTAAATAGCCCTGTGATTTAGCATCTTGAAGTGACATGGCAAAAGCACTGAGGCTTAAGACGCTGAGGGTTAATAGCAATAATAACTTTGTTTTTAGTCGGATTGATTTCATGGTGATTCCTCAATTCTTATTAAATTAGAACAGCTTATCGTCTGATAGGAGTTGATCTAATTCCTTATCCACTTTGATCCGTATCTCATGTTCAATTTTCACATTGAGATTGATCACGATAGGTTTATCCGGCGGTTCTATTTTTACTGTGGGCGCACAGCCCTGCAATGCGGCGAGTGCGAACAATGCGACGATCGCGCTTCGGGCACCTAGGCTAACTTGCTGTAATTGAATTATCTTCACTGAGGTTTCCTTGTTACTTCACTGATTTTTCGATTCTGTCCTGCAAGTCATTACCAATTTGCAGACTTCTAAATAATTGCAGCATGTTCTCTTCATGAGAGTAATTCAAGTGAATAGGACGTTCAACCCCTTGGCTACGGCCTTTCACTTCGACGAGTAGCTTAGCATCACCGGCTTGGTCCATGTCAAAGCTGCTCGATAATTGACTGTATTGTAAGTGTTCTAGCGTCGAAAAGACAAAATCTAGGTATGGCTGGGATTGGCGCATTTGTTCAACCGCCGGATTACCCGAAATGGCGATTAAGCCACCGGGGGCACGGGCCGCTAATTGACCGCCTGTGATCGAGACTTTGCCGTTGATTAAATCGACGGGTAATACGCCATCGAATATGCCATCGGCATAGACGCCAATTTGCGGTTGAATGCGCAGAACCTCTTCCAGACTCATGGCCTGCAGCAGCAGATACGCATGGGATTTATCCTGTAATTTCAGATTAAATTCTGGCAGCAGGAACTGGCCGCTGAGTACTTTACCTTTGGCGGTCATGGAAACATCGGTGTCACTTAAGCCTGTGAGTTGCTGTATCCAATTGTCGGGCAGTTTCTCGGCATCTTTACCAAGGGCGATATCGGCTTCCATTTCGATATCGGTCAGCGGAAAGCCAGGATCAAACAGGTTAAAGGTCATCAGTGTCTGCGGACAATTTAGCTTACTGAGACTGCTAAAATAGCCTTTATCCTGCGGTTTTTTATGAGACTCTTTTTTATAAGATTGCCCCCAAGTAAACTGACATTGCGCCTGCAGTTTCCCTCCCTCAAAGGTGGTGTCCTTATAAAAACCTTCAAGTTCGGTCATCGACTGAGTAATTTGCATGGCAAATTGGGTCTGATCGCGCTGTTGGGTTAAATTAAACTGTGCCTGTAATTGGTTATGACCCGTGACATTAAGCTCAGCAGGTAAGGGCTGGGTTTGATTGAGCAAGGACAATGCCTCGGTCATGCTGGTGTCGACAACCCATTGACCCGTCAGCACTAGAGGTTTGCTCGCGGTGGCAAGGTTCAGCTTGTGTTGGCTTTGCAGCTCAACCGTGCCCACTTGCCAGTGCTCATCACCAAAGAGCGTATTATTTTTCCAATCTAAGCTTTGTGCCAGCGTTAACTTGTCTAGCTTAAGTACGGTTTCTTTGCGGCTGCGACCTTTGCTGCTGAGTTGCTTTTCGATATTGAGCTGATTGGCTTGCCATTCAAGCTGATTCTGCCAAGTGGCTGCGAGCAACGAGTCGAGTGGGGCTTCGACCTCGGGCTTAAACTCAAATGACATGGCTTTTTGGAATGCAATCGAGAAACTGCCCGCGCTCATATCGGTTTTAGTTGTGATGCTCGTGTTTGTGCTTTTGTCAGCGCTAGCTTCTGTCACTTTCGTTTCAACAGCAGTTGTTTCAGCCTTTTTTGTTTCAACAGCAGCCGTTTCACTAACAACCGTCTGTGTGGTTTGCGAAAAATGCAGCTGCTCCAGTGCCAAGTTCAAAGGCGGTAAGGCCAGTGTGAATTGGTTTGCAGTATCGGACGCGGGCACTGAAGTTTGTGCTGAGCTGATATTTGAGCTGGTATTTGAGTTGCGCTGCGAGCTGACGGTAAGCGGTGCAAGGGCATTTATTGTGATACTGCCAAGGCTCACATCGGCATGTTTAGCTGCATTGTTATCTTGAGCGCGGAGCTGTTTAAGCTCGCTCACAGTGAACTGCAGTGTGTCGCCGGCATTTTGCTGTGTTTGGGTGGCAGCGCCGATAGGCGTGGTAATGAATTGCCAGTCGGTTGAGCTTGGTGTCCGATTAAAGCTCAATCTGCCCGCAGTGGTTAACTGGCTGCTATTCCAGCTGAGATCTTGGGGCGTATTCGCCCACAATTCAGATAATAGCAGTGAACTGGTTTGCTTAGCGTTAAGGCGCCAATCTGTTTTGAAGGACAGCGCTTCGGCGGACTTGACCACTTCAACATTGGCCAAATCGATTTGGGTATCGAGTTTACTGCCTAAGGTTTTTAGCTCAATTCGGGGAAGTTTGAAGCTAAGCGGCTTATTATCAAGCGGCTCATTCTTAAGCGGTTGACTCTGTGCATCTTGCTGGATTTGAGTCAGCGGATAATGCAGGGCTTCACTTAATGTCAGCGCGATCCCCACTGGTGCATCTGTGCTTTTGAGCCCTGACAGCAGCTTAGCGATTTGACCTGCTGTTTGACTTGCAACTTGTTCCGGCACTTGCTCCGAAGCGGACTTGGCTGCCGAGTTGGATGGAGGCTGAGTTAAAGGTTTAGCCAGCGTCTCATCGAGCAGCTGCATCAATCGCTGTTGCTGCGCTTCATTGGGAGTCAAGGCTAAGGTAAAGGGCTCAAGGCTTAGGTCAAGTTCGGCTAAATGCCCAGTAATCTTAAATGCGAGCTCAGGTTTAGGCGCAAGTTCTAGCGCCGCCAACTGATTAAAGGTCAGCTTAGGATCAATTAACTGGTGCTGGCTGATAAGCTCGCCCGAAGTTAATGTAATACGGCTGTCGGACACTAATTGGCCTTGTAGATCAATCGCTAACGCTTGCCACTCTTGATCAAGTTCCGTTAACGGACTCAGCACACTGTCTTGAGCTTGCCTCAGGCTGATTTGATGCAAGCTCGCAAGCAGCGGCGCGAGTGTAATTTGACTTGCCAGTTGCCATTGTTGGGCTGTGAGTGTGGCTTTGAGTTTGGCGATGCTTTCACCTTCGTGGCTAAACTCGCTGTTGATTTCCCCCGCGCCGTTAAGGCTCAACTTGTCCATCACCAAACGATAGGCGGGTAAATCATTTTGGGGGTCGAGATGGTGAGCTTTGAGAATAAGGCTGGTTTTACCGATATCGATGAGGGGTAACGATTTGATATCTAAGGCCAAGGCGGGGCCTTGTTCATCGATGGCATTTCGATTGGGTAAAAATAGCGATTGCCCTAACTCGACTTCAATATCACCTGTGGAGATTTGGGTGATTTTTTGAGTGAGGTAAGCAATTTGGCTGAACTGTTTCAGCTCGGCAAAGCTCTGCGGCCAGTCAAGTTTTAGCTGGATACTCACATCATTAAGCGTGATATGGCTGTCATGCACCCTAAGATTGGCAGAAGTAATGCGCCAATGTTCTAACTGACTTTTCCCTAATTCAATGTCAATCAGTTCGCTGTCCATGCCTACGAGGGCAAAGTTTGCCGCCTGCATAATCAGTTTTTCAGCCTGAGTATTCACAATCCACACAGTTAACGCCACGCCCGCCAAGATGCCCGTTAAGCTGGTCGCTAATAAGGTCTTTTTTAGGGGGAATTTACGGCGGCTTTGTGTTGCTACCGTGGCATCCGTTCCAGAACCTGCAGCACCACTGCGAGGGCCAGCGGATGTCTCCGTTGCCTCGTGTTGAGGTGCCTTGCTATCGGAGGCACTGCTACGGCTTGGCTTGTTGTGGATTGGCATTGGGTTCGACTTCTTTCCTTATTCACTGAGCCCTGATCAAACTCGTGCCTTAGCATTGAACAAATACAATCACGCCTGCTTTGCATCGGCATTTTTGCTGAGGTACTTTTTTAGCAACTGACTTTAGCAACTGACATTAGTAACCGTCTTTAGTCACTGACTCTAGGAGCCGTCTTCTTAGCCGCTGTCGCAGCGTGCACAAGCATCAGAGGCAGTTTAACACTCAAGGGCTTAGCTGACTAATGTGAAAGGATCATCGAATAGACAAGAGCCTGCTGTCAATAGTTGAAGCTTTACAGACTCTTGTACCTAATCTTTTATTCGAGCTAGCGAATAGGGCTTGTGAATTGGGGCTAGCTAACTTTGGGTTAGCTAACTTTTGATTAAATAACTCTTGGTGAGTGAATTGCGACTAGCTAAACATCTGCGCGGCGATAACCACTATTCCGCAAAGTGTGGCGAGCATTAAGGCAAACTTACCGCCCGCGACCCGATATCCCGTCGGCATATTGGCCGCATCTCGCGTCTGGCGCTGTGTCCACACCATGGCTACAGGTAAAAAGATGGCGAGGATCACCAGCGCAATCGCCGCATAACCCAGGGCTGTGATAAAACCTTGGGGGTAGAAGAGGGCAAAACCTAAGGGCGGTAAAAAGGTGATGGCAGCAGTTAGGCTACGACCAGAAAAATCATCCTCTCGTCTTAAGGTCGAAGCCATAAAATCGAACAAGCCTAAACTCACCCCTAAAAACGAAGTCGCAAGAGCGAGATCGGCAAACAAACTGATCGCACTGCTTAAGTATTCGCTGTGCAGTACGCTCGCCAGTTGATTGATAAAGCTCGATAAGCTTTGATTTTCGAGCAATTGGCTTTGGCTTAGTACACCTTGGCTACCTACTTGCCACAAAAGATAAATGATCAGTGGTAAAGCGGAGCCGAGCAGCATGATCCTGCGCAGGGCTTTGACCTCAACGCCTAAGTAGCGCACCACTGATGGAATCGAACCGTGGAAACCAAAGGAAGTAAAAATCACCGGAATAGCCGTGATAATTAAACCTTGGTTGAGCGGAAGTTCAAGCAAATGTGGGCTTTCTACCTGCGGCAGTAACAAGGCCAACATAAGCAATAATGCCAATAGCTTAAGGGCAAATAAACCGCGATTGATAAGGTCCACACAGTGAGTTCCCATGCCCACAATCGCCCCAATCAGCAGGGTAAACAGGATGGCGCCCGCCTGCGGTGGCAAACTTAGCTCTAGCCAAGTGCTCAGCTTTTGGTTCACTTGCTCACCGCCACCGGCAATGTAGGCGGCGCAAAGGGCGTACAGTAAAAACATCAAGGCGCTATTGGCGATCAACTGGCCCTTACGACCCAATAAGCGTTGCGCCAAGTGATTAAGGCTGGCATCGCTGGGGGCGAATTGATGGATTTCCACCATTAGCAGCGCTGTATAGGCCATTAGCGCCCACAGGATCAACATGATGGCGGAGGACGTGCCAAAACCAAGTCCCGCCGATGCGATAGGCAAAGCCAGCATACCCGCGCCAATTGTGGTGCCTGCGATAAGCAGCAAACTGCCGAAAATTTTATTCTGTGTCATAACATAATCTCAAAAGCGTGTCGGATGAAAAAGAGCTAAAGATTTGATCCGAAAGCAACTGTCATAAAATATTTTGCTGTGATTCAATGTGAAACGATTCAAGCACAAAATGATTTAAGCAAATGAGACAGTGGCGCTCAGCGGATCCGAAAGGATATGGCCACAATGGAAGGTCAGGCGAGGGAGCCTATCTATGCCATTGCGGCTACAGATAGGGATAATAAAAGGGTGTGAAACACATAAAACTTGCCTTAGCGTGTGTTGAGTAAAAACGGATAAGTGTTTTTATGCCTTGCCTTAATAACCTAACGGCAACGGAGGCTACCATAGGGAGTTGAGGTGTACTTGTCAACCATTACAACAGTATTTTGTTTGTTTTTTGTCATGTGACTAAGCTTAAAGACATACCTAACTCACACTGAGTTTATGGTTAACGAGGGGAGAAGAAAGAGGAGTTCGCCACGTTTATCGCGTGATAAAAAATGCCGCAGACTTGGCTTAAGTGTGCGGCATTTCTTGATGTAAGCGATTAGCTTGAAATCAGAGACTAGCTTGAAATCAGAGACAGTGAGACGTTTATGCTTTGCTCTGCAGTGCCTTTTGATGTCTTGCCAGCAAGTTTGCTGTGATGTCACTGAGGCTTAAGTTTTGATCTTCAAGCAATACCAGCAAGTGATAGATAAGATCTGAGGCTTCGTTAACTAACTCTTCCTTATCGTGGGTCGCAGCGGCAAGGGCGGTTTCGAGACCTTCTTCCCCGACCTTTTGGGCGATACGTTTAGTGCCGCGCGCAAATAAAGACGCTGTATAGCTGGAATCGGCATTTTGCCCTTTACGCGAGGTGATTAAGCTGGCGAGGTTGTTCAAAAAGGGGTGCGCATTGTCATCTAACCAGCAACTTTCGGTGCCTTTGTGGCAGGTTGGGCCGTTGGGGATCACTTGCACTAACAGGCTGTCGTTATCGCAGTCCTTATCGATAGCCACCAACTTTAGGGTATTGCCCGAGGTTTCACCCTTAGTCCATAAACGCTGTTTTGAGCGGCTGAAAAAGGTCACATCACCTGTGCTCAAGGTTTTTTCCAGCGCGGCCTTATCCATGTAACCGAGCATTAATACCTTGCCCGATAAGTGATTTTGGATCACGGCAGGAATAAGTCCATCCTGTTTGTCCCAATCCAGCTCGCTAAAATCCGCTTTAGTGTTTGTTTGCGTAGACATAGTGTTCACTCTTAATTTGTTGATACTTTTTAGCGACGTATTGTGGTTGCTAGCTCTTACTCATGCTCTTACTGTATCGGTAGGCGGCATTAGCTCGCTATAAACGATTGACCGCGAGCGTCTAATTGCAATCGCTAGCGCCTAATCGCAATGCCTTCGGCCGCTAAATAGGCTTTTAACTCACCGATGTTGATAATCGCCTTGTGGAATACGCTCGCTGCCAGCGCCGCATCGACCTTGGCTTCAATAAACACATCACGGAAATGCGCCATAGTTCCAGCGCCGCCAGAGGCAATTAAAGGCACGTCGCAGATGGCACGAACAAGGCTTAACTGCTTGATATCGTAGCCGCCGCGCACGCCGTCTTGGTTCATCACATTGAGCACGATTTCACCACAACCTCGTTTTTGCACTTCTTCAACCCAGTCTTGGGTAAACCACTGCGTATCCTTAGTCGCCGCTTCATCGCCGGTAAATTGCTTTACCTTATAGCTGTTGCTGGTGGCATCGAAAAAGGAGTCGATGCCAATCACGATACACTGGCGGCCAAACTCGTCCTGCAGTCGTGAGATTAAACTTGGATCGGTTAAGGCGGGCGAGTTAATCGAAATCTTATCCGCCCCAAAGGCTAATAATTCACGGGCTTGGCTAATGGTTTTAATGCCACCTGCCACGCAGAAGGGAATATCAATCTGCTCCGCCACGCGGCTCACCCAAGATTTATCGACCACACGTTCATGGGCGCTGGCGGTAATGTCATAAAATACCAGCTCATCGGCGCCTTCTTCGGCATAACGCGCGGCTAAGGGCACGATATCACCGACAATTTCGTGGTTACGAAACTGTACGCCTTTCACTACTTTACCGTCTTTGACATCTAAACAGGGGACTAGTCGTTTGGCCAGCATTGGATTGCCTCCACCACGTTAAACTGATTGATAAGCAAGGCTTTGCCTATAATGATGCCCGCCGCGCCGCTGTCACGCACGGCGGCAACATCCTCAAGAGTTGCAATACCGCCGGAGGCTTGCCAAGCGATACCGGGATAGCTCGCGGCAATTTCTTGATAAAGCGCGGTATTTGCGCCCGTTAAGGTGCCGTCACGGCTAATGTCAGTCACTAGCGCATGCTTTAAGCCGACAGCGCTAAAGGTTTCCACGAGGGATTCTAAACTCTTACCGCCGCCACTTTGCCAACCGGATACGGCGACAATTTTCTCACCGCTCTGGTTGATATTGACATCGAGTGCGAGGCAAATCGCTTCACTGCCGTATTTGATAAACCATTGCTTAACTAACTCAGGTTCTTTCACCGCCAGCGAGCCAATTACCACACGTTTTACGCCGATATTTAATAATTCAGTGACTTGTTCTTCTGTGCGAATGCCACCGCCAACTTGAATATTAGCGTTTAGTCCCGCCACGAGTTGACTGATAAGGAGAGTTTGGCGTTTAGCGGGATCCTTCGCGCCTGTTAAATCAACAATATGTAACCACTTCGCGCCTTGTGCCTCATAGGATTGCAGCTGCGCCAAAGGACTTAAATCAAAGGTGGTCTGTTGGCCGTAATCACCTTGATAAAGGCGGACAACATTGCCATCAATTAAATCAATCGCAGGAATAATCATAAGCTCAGATCCTTAATTGATTTGTTTATAAGTAATTTATTAATAAATGGTTTTTTAATGAGTAATTTATTCATTGGTCAGCCTTCTTTGCACCCGCTTGGCCATCAGCAGAGCTGCTTTGCAGCGCTTCGTTCATCAGAGCTTCGTTCACCAGAGCTTTGTTCATCTGTAACTCGTCCATCTGTAAAAAGTTACGCAGAATTTGCGCGCCCACGGCGGCACTTTTTTCGGGGTGGAACTGCACGCCCATAAAGTTGCCTTTGCCTATGGCGGCGCTAAAGCCTTCGCCATAGGAACATTCGGCTAAGGTAAATTCACTCAGTGGCGCGCGGTAACTGTGGACGAAATACACATAACTGCCATCTTCAATACCCGCAAACAGCGGGTGAACGTTAGGGCTGTTGGCGCCTTGTGAGTTTGTCGTGAGCTTAAGTTGGTTCCAACCCATGTGTGGCAAAGGTAGGCTTTCAGCTTTGAGTAACTGCGTATCCAGTTCACAAATGTCGGTTGGGATTATGCCTAAGCACTCGCAATCTTGACCTTTTCCGCCGCGCTCCTTAGAAATCGCTGCCAACATTTGCATGCCAAGACATACGCCCAGCACAGGTTGAGTCAGGCCTTGAATGAGTTCGACTAAGCCTTTTTCATGCAAGGACGCCATGGCGGCACCCGCTGTGCCCACACCCGGCAGCACCACACGTTTTGCCGCTTTGATTTTGGCTTTATCGTCTGTGACCAACACCTTAGCGCCTAAACGCTCGAAGGCGAAACGTACTGAGTTTAAATTGGCGCAGCCCGTGTCTATGATGACGGTTTCAGCATCTGGTGATTCATTTGCTGTTAATTGCGGGCTAGCTGTTAATTGCTGACCAGCTGTTAATAGAGTGTCTTGTTGCATCCTAACCTCTTAAACGATTTATGCTGATGCCTTAAAGTACGCCTTTGCTCGATGGCAGAATATCGCCTTCGACTTTAACCGCTTGGCGCAGCGCGCGGCCGAGCACTTTAAACAGGGCTTCGACCTTGTGGTGATCGTTATCACCTTCGGTCGACACATGCAGCGTACAGCGCAGGCCATCGGCAAAGGAGCGGAAGAAGTGTGGCACCATTTCTGTGGCCATTTCACCTACGTGCTCACGTTCAAAATCGGCTGAGAACTTGATAAAAGGACGGCCAGAGATATCCAGCAGGCATTCGCCCTTGGCTTCGTCCATCGGCAGACTAAAGCCGAAACGGGCAATGCCGCGTTTGTCACCGAGCGCTTGGCGAAGGGCATCACCTATGGCCAGCGCCGTGTCTTCGACGCTGTGGTGATCGTCGATTTCTAAATCGCCATCGACTGTCACATCCATTCTAAAATTACCGTGGGTGGCAATTTGATCGAGCATATGATCGAAAAAGCCAATGCCAGTGTCGATTTTGCCTTTGACTGAACTGTCGAGGTCCACAGTCACACGAATATCGGTTTCTTTGGTGGTGCGCACAACCGTCGCGGTGCGGCCTTTATTGAGCAGTGCATCGGCGATGGCGTTCCAGCCCAAAGTGTCGCGTTGATATTTCAGGCTTTTAATGCCCATGGCATTGCCCAGTTCCACATCGGTCTCGCGATCACCAATCACAGCTGATTGGGTGAAATCGATACAGCCTTGGGTGAGATAGTCTTTTACTAGCCCAAGCTTAGGTTTACGGCAGCTGCAATTTTCATCGTTAAAGTGCGGGCAAATCACCACATCTTCAAAGTTCACCCCTTGGCTTTTGAGGATTTGCATCATCATATTGTGGGGCGCGTCGAAATCTTCCTGCGGGAAAGACGGTGTGCCAAGGCCATCTTGATTGCTGACCATGACTAAACGAAATCCCGCCTTTTGCAGACGTAGCAAAGCGGGGATCACCTGTGGCTCAAACACTAATTTCGCTAGGCTATCGACCTGTTTGTCGGTGATGGGCTCTTCAATCAAGGTGCCATCGCGGTCGATAAACAGAATTTTTTGTGCAACGTTCGGGATAAATTGTGGGTTCATGGCTCTACCTTCAAATTCAATTCGTTTAGCTAATGCTTAAGCTGATTTACCTTCAGCGCGGCATTCGCTTTTTATTGGTTTTATTAGTTTTTATGTTCAGTTACTTATTATTCGTTTCTGGTGACTGCTCAGTGTGTTGCGATTCAAATAAATTCACTAACACATCGGTATCCGCCTTTGAACTAAAGCTAAAGCGGATAGCCTTGGCAAGCCTTGGGTCTTTGTAGGCGCGGGCGACAACGCCGCTGCCTTGCAGTAACGCTGCGACCTTGGCGACATCATCAAATTCAGCCAGTACATAATTGCCGTTAGGCTTAAGCACGCGGGCTCGAGAATCTGAGTTATTCGATTTTGAACAATAGGCGCTGATCGCCGCTGTGAGTCTGGCGCCCTGCTCATTTAATTCTGCGATTTGCACTTTCATCCGCGCAACGCTTACGCTTGATAGCGCTTGCGTGGCGACCTCACTCACTGGCAGCGGCACAGGATAGGGCGCAATCACGCGCATAACAATTTCGACTACGGCCTCGTTTGCCAGCATAAAACCACAGCGTGCGCCGGCGAGTGCAAAGGCTTTTGATAGGGTGCGCAGTACCACTAGATTCGGATAGCTTTCCAGTAAATCCGCCACACTGTATTCAGGGCAAAACTCAATATAGGCCTCATCGATCACCACAAGCGCGTCGGGCAGGGCTTTGATCGCTTGCTCGATAATGGCTTTGTCGATCACAGTCCCGGTCGGATTATTGGGATTGCAGATAAACACCAGTTTTGCGCCGCGAACGTCCTCGGCATAGCTTGTCGGCAAGCCATATTCTGCACTGAGATTTAACGCTTTAACACCCACATTAAATGTGTTCGCGCTGATGGCATACATGCCGTACGTCGGGCCAAAGCAGGCGATGCTGTCGACGCCTGGTATACAAAAGGCGCGAATTAACAGTTCAATCGCTTCATCGGCGCCGCGGCTGGCGACTATCTTGCTGGCGCTTACGCCGCTGTATTCGCTGTAGGCATTGATAAGCTGCGGCGGTTGGCATTCTGGGTAACGATTCAATTTCGATAAATCGAGCGCTGCCGTATCGACATTATTGAACGGCGATTCGTTGGCATTGATCCAAATATCACCACGACCGCCCAGTCTGCGGGCACTCTGGTAGGGCGTTAAATCCAGTAACTCAGGGCGCGCTAGGCGCTCAGCTAAATTTAGCGGCGCCGATTGCGCTACCGTTAATGGTGCTAACGTCGATGCTAATGCTGCGGGTTCTGCTGTCTTTTCCATGCTGCTCACTTGGCTCATTTTCTTCACTCAGCTATATTTTCAATCACTTAAGATTAAGCGGATCATTTCTCTAGGCTAGCTAGACGAATGGCTACGGCATTTTTGTGTGCATCAAGCAATTCGTTACTGGCTAACGTCATGACCGCTTGCCCCAATCCGATTAAGCCCTTAGCGCTGAGTTCCTGCACGGTAAAGCGGCGGCTAAAATCGGCTAATGACAGGCTCGACACGGCGCGGCTGTAACCGTAAGTCGGCAGCACGTGGTTGGTGCCACTGGCATAATCGCCAACAGATTCAGGCGTATAGGCGCCTAAAAATACCGAGCCAGCGGCGCGAATGTTTTTCAATACCTCTCGGGGAAAGCGCGTTTGAATGATTAAGTGCTCAGGCCCATATTGATTCGAAACCTGCGCGGCTTGTAGCATATCGTCCACAACAAAAGTGCGACTGCTCAGTAGCGCCGTTGCCGCGATATCACAACGCGGCAGGACGGCAAGTTGTCTTGTCAGTGCGTCATTCACGCCGTCCGCGATAGCTTGCGAATCTGTCACTAAAATCACTTGTGAATCAGGGCCGTGCTCAGCTTGTGAAAGCAAATCGGCGGCAATGAATTCGCAATTGGCGTCGCTATCGGCAATCACCAACACCTCAGAAGGGCCTGCTGGCATATCGATACACACAGTGCAGCGACCATCCTGTGACACTAAGCGTTTAGCCTCAGTGACATAGCGATTACCTGGGCCAAAAATCTTATCAACTGCGGGAATCGTTTCCGTGCCGAAGGCCAGTGCCGCAATGGCCTGCGCGCCGCCCACTTGATAAATTTCAGTGATCCCGCAGGCATTGGCGGCATAGATAATGGCATCGTTGATCGGCGGTGGGCTGACCAATACTCTTTGTTCGCAGCCGGCGATCTTGGCGGGCAGGGCAAGCATCATCACGGTAGAAATTAATGGTGCGCTGCCACCGGGGATATATAAACCCACTTTTTCAATCGGTTCGCTACGTAGCTCGCAGCGTACTCCCGCCTCTGTCTCCATATCAATTGGGCGAAATTGCTGGGCGCTGTGAAACACATCTATGTTCGCCATGGCTTTGGATATCGCAGCTTTCAGCTCTGGCGATACCCGTGCGCTTGCCGCAGCTATTTCAGCTTCGCCCATGCGCAGCTCACCAATCTTAGCGCTATTGAAACCATCAAATTTTTGATTAAATTCTTGAATGGCGGCATCACCCCGCGTTGCCACCGCATCGAGAATGGCACGAACGCTTTGCTCTAAGCCGCTGTCACCAATTAAGGGCGAGCGTTTCAGCGCCGTTTTCTGCTCGGTGGTTGATAAGGTTGACCAAGTTAGGATTTCCATACATTACCCCATCATTTTTTCGATTGGCATCACCAGAATCGAGCTGGCACCGAGTGCGGTCAGCTGTTCCATGGTATCCCAGAACAAATCTTCGGTACTGACGGCGTGGATAGCGACGCGGTTAGTATCATCATTTAATGGCAATACGGTTGGGTTTTCAGCGCCGGGCAGCAGGGCGACGATTTGATCTAAGGTTTCGGTTGGCGCGTGCAGCAGGATATATTTGCTCTCACGGGCGCGGATAACGCCATTGACGCGGGACAGAATCTTGTCGATGAGTGCTTGTTTAGTCGGCGTTTGGGTTTGGGTCGATTGAATGATGCAGGCCATAGAGCGGTAAATCACTTCGGTTTCGTATAAACCGTTGGCTTCTAAGGTGGCGCCCGTCGACACGAGATCACAAATACCATCGGCAAGGCCGGCACGCGGGGCGACTTCAACCGAGCCTTTTAACATACAGTCGCGATAAGTTATGCCTTTTTGTTGCATAAATCGGCGCAGCAGGTTTGGGTAAGACGTGGCGATGCGTAATCCTTCTAACGAGGAGGCATCGGCGTAACTGAATTCTGTTGGTACGGCTAACGAGAGGCGACATGATCCGAAATCTAACTGACGCAGTTTGAGGCAATCTGCGGGCTTGTTCAGTGTTTGACGCTCGATTTGTTCTTCTTCGAGCACGTTTTCACCGATGATCCCCATATCAACCACGCCGTCCATCACCAATCCTGGGATATCATCATCACGAACGCGCAGTAAATCGATAGGCATATTGTCGGCGTGAGCGATAAGGCGTTGTTCATTAATGGAAAATTTAACACCACAGCTTTTTAGCAGTTGCTGAGAGTCAGTAGAAAGACGGCCAGATTTTTGGATGGCGATGCGTAAACGGTTCGATTCAGTCATAGTGTTATCTCGCTCAAAAGTATCAAAATTAAAAGATTCAAAAGTGTGTTGTTTAATCGGTTTAATACGTCTTGCCGTTCAATGGCCTCTAGCTAAGTAATCTTGCTAAGGGATCTAGCTAACGTATTGATAATTTATAAAATATCTAAAATTTCTTATTAAATTAAAATCATAATTAAAACCAAAATTAACGCCTAAATGCAAAAAACCCCCGGAATTCCTTCCAGGGGTTTATGATCATCTTGAATCAGTCCGCCAGAAGGATATAGTCCTCCGGCAGTGAGCGTCCGAAGGCTACCGCATATGGTGGTGATGGTGGTGGATAGCGTTCAGTAGTGGGCTCATTTTACTCTCTCGGTATTTAGTTTTATTGGCTCAACTGCTCGAAATACAGTGAAGCGTTGAATGCGTTGTTACGGACGTCTATCCGTATAAGTGGATTTAAACTAACCGCTTTTATGAGCCTTTGCAACAGCAATTTTGAATTAAATGAGAATATTTATGCGTTTTTGTGAAAGGCTGGTGGTTATCGCTAAATAAAGCCATTGAGCATATTTGTTGATGGAATGTTGAAAGTGGACCGAAATGTGTTGGCAAGTCGTGCCGAACTATTATCAGCGTAATCTGTTCCAATGACCGAGAAAGTCGTGAAGTCAATGTGTATGTAATCATTAAGCACAGTCATTCCAGTGACACGCCGTGAATATATCCATATATGCCGCCGTCGAGCCTTCAGCGACGAGTTTATGGCGAGTCACTGGGGAAACAATGGCAATTAATGCTGCGCGTACTCAAGTATCTTGTTTTGGGAGCTTTGTATCAAAACTGACGACCCATAATGAACAGCTTTAAATGGTGGCTCATGTATGGCGCAAGGGAAAGAACCCGAGAAATTATTTTTGCTAACTTGTAGTCTTATCTTAAATCAGCATAATGCTTCGAGCCGTTAAGCTTAACGCTATCGTTTACCGCCGCGGCTTGCGGTACTAACCAGTGCTTGTGGTTAATTAAAGTCATCACAATGCACTCGCTCAGCAGTTTATAGTGTGGCCTTACTACATTTTTTATAACGCTCTCTAACACCTTGATAAAGGATTGATTCTCCCTTTGACTCGCTCCCGCCTACCTAACTCAAAGCATGCTTCCTCTAAAGAAACAGTGGTTAAGCCTGCTGCCGCAAAAGGCGCTGCTGCGGTGAGTCGACTTGCGTCTGAAGTGCAACGCGCATTTTTGCCCGATGGAGTATTGTCTAAGCACATTCAAGGGTTTAGTGCGCGAACAAGCCAAATGCAGATGGCGCAGCAAGTGAGTGAGGCGATAGCGGCGAAGAGTAATGTGGTGATTGAGGCGGGCACAGGGGTGGGTAAAACCTTTGCGTATTTGATCCCTGCGATATTGAGCGGCAAGCAAGTTATCGTCAGTACCGGCAGTAAAAATCTGCAAGAGCAGTTGTTTTTTAAAGATTTACCCGCGCTGGTCGCCATGTTGGGGATTGAGCCCAAACTGGCGCTGCTAAAGGGGCGCAATAATTATCTGTGCCAGTGGCGACTCGATAAGCAAATGAGCGAGGCGACACATATCGATGCGCGTTTATTGGATGATTTGTTGAAAATCAATCAGTGGGCAAGCACCTGTAAAGATGGCGATATTGGCGGTTTAACCTCAGTACCTGAGAATTCCTCGGCGCTGCCGCTCGTGGTCAGTACCAAAGAAAGCTGTATTGGTAAGCGTTGCGACTTTTACGATGCCTGCTTTACCCGCAAGGCGCGCAGCCGTGCCATGGATGCGAAAATCATAGTGGTGAACCACCATTTGTTTTTCGCCGATAGCGTACTGAAAGACACGGGCTTTGCCGAGTTACTGCCCGATCCCGACGTGGTGATTTTCGATGAAGCGCATTTATTACCCGATATTTGCGTTAACTATTTTGGTCAGCAATGTTCGAGTCGTACTATTGATGATTTTATTCAAAAGCTACTCGCTATTTATCAGACCGAACTCAGTGATACGGGGCAACTCGCCCAATTTTGCCAGCGTTGTCTCGCTAAATTAAGTGATTGGCATAATCAGTTATATTCCTGCGGTGAATCCGACTGGCGTTTAGTGCTGGGCAATAAAGCGCTCGCGGCGGCGTCATGGGATTTATTAGCGGAATTAACTGCGCTGCAGAATTTATTAATGGCCCATATTGGCCGCAGTGAATTGTTAGATGATATCGCCATCAAGTTGGCGGAGCTGAATAATAAGCTCAGTGTGTTTTTTAACTGCGATAATAATCTGGCGGCCTACAGCATTGAATTTGGTAGTCGTTTTGTGGTGCTGCGAATTTCACCCATCAATATTGCCCGTGAGTGCCAGCAGTTATTTGTGCCGGAAACCAGCTGGATATTTACCTCGGCAACTTTGCAGGTTAACCGCAGTCTTGCTCATTTCGCCCGAGAAATGGGTATCGTCGATGCGCAGCAAAGCATTCTCGACAGTCCCTTCGATTATCCCCGCCAAGCGGTATTTTGTGTGCCGAGACAACTTGGCAGCGTGACCAATCAACAGCAAGCATTAAAACAGCTGGTGGAGGTGTGCGTGCAAGCGATAGACGCAGCGCAGGGGCGGACTTTTATTTTATTTACTAGCCATAAAATGCTCGAACAAGCAGCGTTGGCACTGCGAACTCGCACTCAGTATCCGCTGCTGGTACAAGGCCAAGCGGGTAAACAGAGTCTGCTGACGAAGTTTCGCCAACTCGGCAATGCGGTGTTGCTCGGCACCAGTAGTTTTTGGGAAGGGGTGGATGTGCGCGGCAAATTGTTAAGCTGCGTGATTATCGACAAATTACCTTTCGTGTCGCCCGATGAGCCCCTGTATCGTGCCCGAGCCGATAATGTGAGTCGTCAAGGACTCGATCCCTTTACCGAAGTCTCGTTACCGCAGGCGATTATTGCGCTGAAACAAGGTGTTGGCCGCCTTATTCGCGATGAAAAAGATCGCGGTGTGCTGATCCTTTGTGATAATCGCATTGTGAATCGCTATTACGGCCAAGCCTTTTTAAACTCACTGCCGCCGATGGCGCGCACCCGTGACCTAGATAAAGCGCTGGAATTTTTAAGGCAGATCCCTTAAAACCGCTCCCTTAAAGCCGATCCCATAAAACAAATCCCTTAAGGCTGCTCGTTTGAGGAAGTGTTCTAAAAGTTCGACAGCTTAAAACTGAATTCATAAAAAATGGGCTTGCGATAGTTTCGCAAGCCCATTTTCACCTTAATAACCCCATGTGTGTGGCAGATTGCCGATTAGAAACTTGCCGTTACGCCCGCATAAATACTGCGGCTCTTTTGGATGTAATCAAGATCGGTGGCGACTTGGTCACGCTCTGCATCTGTTAGGTTAGTGACGCCGAGTTTGACTCTGAACATAGGATTGATTTGGTAATTCACGCCTAGGTCGAGTGAACCATAACCCGTCGATTTTACATTGGTGCGCAAATACTGATCGCCAGTATAGTGGTAGGCGATAAAGGTAGATAAGCCCTCCAATGCCTGCCATTGCAGTTTCAGGTTGTAGCTGTCATCCGGCGTTAAGGTAAAAGGCGCGCCATTTTGCTTATCTTCGGCATCGGTTTTACTGTAATTACCGCTAATGCTGACCGTGTCACTTACATCGTACCAAGCCTGCAGTTCCCAACCAGTGATCTCAGCTTCGTTCACGTTTTGGTAAGTTAACACTGCGCCGGGCGTTCTATCCCAAGTTTCTGTGATGATTTTATTTTCTACATCATTGTGGAAGTAGGTGATCGAGCCACCAAAATCTGTGGTTTGATATTGGGTCGATAACTCGTAGTTCACTGAGGTTTCGGCTTGTAGATCGGGATTGCCCGCAACAGTACAGGCGCCGCGACAAGCGGGGATAATATAATCGGCTTGGGATTGTGACATATTCGGCGCTTTAAAGGCTTTGCCACCGCCGCCTTTGATCACCCATTCAGAGCTTAAGTTATACACTAAATACATGCGCGGGCTAAATTCGGTGCCGTACACATCGTGGTGATCGACGCGCCCGCCCAAAGTGATATTGAGTTCGCCCAAGCTAAATTCATCTTGCAGATACAAGGCCGACTGGCTGTCGTCTAAGGTGCCATCACCCAAAATATTGCGGCTGTTTTCAAGTTGAGTCCAACGGTATTCTGCGCCGCTGGTTAACATGTGTTCCCCCAGTAAGACTGTGGTTTGGCCGTCGAGATTGTGGTTGGTTTGGGTGATATTACCAATTTCGGCGATTAACGCTGAGTCGTCAGTTACCTCAACATTTTCATAGTAATAGCGCAGGCGAGTATCGCCCCAGTTCCAGTGGCCATTGTGGGTTAGACCTGAGCTTATCCGCTCGGCTTGTTGGTTATTGGTGAGGATCGTGCCGTAGTTATTCCAATCCGACTCGCGTTCGTCGTTGGCGTAACTTAAATCAAATTGCAGATCTTGCTGGCTATCAATCAACCATTGCAGGTTAGCGAGGGCGCTGATTTCATCTCTGTCTTCTAGCGCATCAATGGTGGGTTTTAAGTCTGAACGCCATGCATCGCGTTTATTGCTGTCGATGATTAAGTTTGCCAGTAATTTATCTTTGATCAGCGCGCCGCTGGTGTAGAAGTTGTACTTAGTGCTGTCGCCACCTTTGCCGCTGGTGGGCGTATCGTATTGCACGCCGACACTGGTCTGCCAGTCGTCAGTGGGTTGGCGCAAAATCACGTTAACCACGCCACCTAAGGCTTCGGAGCCATAGAGGGATGACATGGGCCCGCGCACGACTTCGATACGCTCAATTGCAGACATGGGAATAGAGGACAAGTCAAAATCGTTGCCATAACTGGAGGTTAGTGCTTCGCGGGAGTTGACTCGGCGGCCGTTGATTAAGATCAGCGTGTAGTCCGAATCCAGCCCGCGCAGGCTAATTTCATTGCGACCATAGGGCGTGCCTTCACTGATATTCACGCCCTGTAAATAACGCACTGCACTGGCCAGATCGTCGATCACTAGCGCTTCGAGTTCGCTGCGATTTATCACAGACACAGAAGCGGGCGCCGAAAGCTCCGAGTGTTTAGTTTGTGTTGCTGTGATCACCATACGTTCCATTTCTGGCGTGGCATCTTGGGGAGCTGCGGCGGTTGCCCATGCAGCGGGTAACAACAGGCTTAAGCCAATGGCGCGCGATAGCAGGCTCAGTTTAGGTGACAGAGCTGCACCGGATGTATGACTTGTTTTGCGAGTACGGCAGATAAAGCGGGACATATCATTCTTCCTTGGATAATTTCGGCGAATGATAATTATTCTTAAATAGTGCATCAAGAGCGCAGATCCCGCTTTTGTGTAAAGACTATGTAAATTTTACTCTTTAATAACAGTATGATAGCGGGTATGTCTGTTGAGGGGGCTGCTTGCACTACCAAGCTGATGTTGCTGAGAAACAAATATGAGAAAGCGAGTGTGATCAGCGAATACGAAATAGCTAATGCGAAAAGGCTAAACGCTGAGGTGGGGTAAATCGCGAAAAGATAGTGAAACTAGCCATAAATTGTCTGCAGATGCTGCAGGCAAATTCAAGTTTTAAGTATATTATTCTGATTTAAAAGGATAATTAAATTGGCATACGCTTTGCTGACACTTCTGCTTCATCTTTGTGGCTGCTATGCAGGTTTGTGATGTGAATCGTCGCCATAAAAATTTACAGCCAACATTCACGGAGAGAATATGAATCCAGCATTTTATAGCTTAGCCACAGTCGCCGTTTTAACTTTGTCACTCGCTACAACTGAACCCGCTGTTGCCACAGATTCGCCCGCATTAGCTAATGCCGCATCGGATAAAACCGCTGAGGCTTCACATGCAGGCATTGCGCAACCCGCTACTGCGTTAGCTGATACGTTAGCGACTCAAATTGCAGCGGTGGATTTTGCCGTGTTCGACAGTTTCAATAAGTGCGCAGCCCCCGCTGAACTTAAGAAACACGCGGCGTTTTTCACTGAAGATGTGGAGTTTTACCACGACACGGGCGGCGTGACGTGGAACCGCAAGGATATGATCGCCAATACAGAAAAATATGCCTGTGGTCATTACCGCCGTGAGTTAGTTGCGGGCACGATGAAAGTGTTTCCGGTGAAAGAGTTTGGCGCAATAGAGCAAGGCGTTCACCGTTTTTGCAGTTTTGAAACCGGCAGCTGTGATGGCCTAGCCGACTTTGTGATCGTGTGGTGCAAACAGGATGAAGAGTGGAAAGCCACTCGAGTGCTGAGTTATGGACACAGAACCGCTGAGGCCAAAACGGACTAAACCATTAAACTAAAGCTAGCTTTTAACAAGAAACGAGCCTTTAACAAAAACTAGCCCCTAACAAAATGCTAGCCTCTAACAAAATGCAGTAATCGATTATTTGCGGGCATAGCCACATCTTGCTTCAGTGTTAAGCCTTGCTCGCTGGCTAAACTGCAAATCCATTCGATATCGCGAATGCCGCTGGCGGGATCGCGCTGTTTTAAAAAGGCATCGAATTGACGATTGCTATCACTGCTAAATTCGCCTTGGTAGTTAAAGGGGCCGTAAATGCACAGGGTCTTGAGTTGGGGGATATACAGACCAAGGCCAGTAAAAAACGCTTCAACCATATTTTTGCTCATAATATGCAAAGTGTTCGCAGTAAATACGCCATCAATATCAGGTGTTAATCCCTCCACCGGCCATGGCGAGATAACATCAAGGATAAGCGGTAAAGCTAGATTTGCTCCAGCGTTGAATAGCCCGCCTTCTTGCTCACACCTTGCGCTAATGCCACCAATATACTCAGCTTGATCGCTGGTTTGCCAGATTAAATGGGGAAGATTTGCTGCAAAAAATACGGCATGTTGGCCAGTGCCACTGCCGATTTCGAGCACATGTTGGTTGAGTGAGAATGCTTGTGTTAATACCGCTAAAATCGGCGCTTTATTGTTTTCGCACGCTTGTGAAAACGGCAGTTGGCTAAGTGGCTGGGCAATTGGCAATCGTGGCATAATGGACTCTAGGTTGCTGAGATAAAAAGAGGATGACGCCGCACAAGCCTATCTTAAACCAGCAAAAAGCATAAGACTTAAAAGATAAAATGAGCCACGCCTTAATATTCGGCGCCTAAGCTCATGTTCTTAATCTCTGGCTCCATAATCACAGGAGCCGCCATTTCAGATACTTTCATCTCAAGCTTTTCCATTTCAGGCTCGTCAAGCAGGAGCCAGCCCAACTCCCTTTGTTCTGTCCAGCAAGCGGTTAATTCAATCCACTGTTGACCTCGATCTCAACTCAGATATACTCTCAAATTCTGAACGCTTGTAAAAAATATACAACAACCGTCGGCGGAAAACGTGTTAACACTCGCGCCTATAAACTAAGACTCAACACCCATTACCAGCACACAGCTTTTAGTACTTAACGTTCAACACTCAACTTTTAATACTTAACTTTCAACACTTAACTTTCAACATCAAGGAATGACTATGCCAGCAGAGCGTTGCGCCTCCTACTACAATGCCACCATTAACCAAGAGTCGGATTATCCTGAGCTTGAAGGCGACATTCGCGTCGATGTGGCGATTGTCGGTGGCGGGTTTACCGGTGTAGCAACGGCGCTGGAATTGTCCGAGAAGGGCTACAAGGTGGCGCTTATTGAGGCCAACAAAATTGCGTGGGGTGCAACCGGACGCAACGGCGGGCAGGTGACAGGTAGTTTGTCCGGCGATGCCGCGATGACCAAACAACTGCGCCGCCAGATTGGCAATGAAGCTGAAGATTATGTGTGGAATATGCGTTGGCGCGGTCATGACATTATTAAAAATCGGGTGGCCAAGTACGGCATAGATTGTGATTTAAAGTTTGGTCATATCCAAACCGCCTACCAGCCAAAGCACATGCAAGAGCTTAGGGCTATGCATGATGAGGCTCAGCGCCGCGGCATGGGTGAATTTATGACACTGGTATCGGCCGATGAAATGCCCGCCTATTTAGGCTCGCCCTTGTATCACGGTGGCTTAGTCAATCGGCGCAACATGCATTTGCACTCAGTCAATCTATGCCTTGGTGAAGCTCGCGCTGCAGCAGCTCTGGGGGCGTTGATCTTTGAACACTCACCCGTGCTCGATATTGAGGAGGGCGATCTTGCTACCGTTATTACCGCCAAGGGGAAAGTGCGCGCCAACAGTGTGCTGATCGCGGGGAATGCCTACCATAAACTCGCGCGCCCTCAACTGCGTGGCATGTTATTTCCGGCGTCCTTAGGCAATTGCGCCACGGCAATTTTGCCCGATGAGATCGCTTCGCAACTCAATCCGCAGGATTTAGCCGTATACGATTGTCGCTTTGTGCTGGATTACTATCGCCTTACCGCAGATAAACGCTTGATGTTCGGCGGCGGCACTAACTACAGCGGCCGCGATCCCAAAAATGTGGCGGCGGAATTACGGCCCGCAATTGAGCGCACCTTTCCACAATTAAAGGGTGTTGATATCGAATTTGCCTGGGCCGGAATGGCAGGCATTGTGATTAACCGTATCCCGCAGCTCGGCAAAGTGTCGCCTAATGTATTCTATTGCCAAGGATATTCTGGGCATGGGGTGGCGACATCGCACATTATGGCTGAGATCATGGCTAATGCGATGGACGGACAATTGCGTGAGTTTGATTTGTTTGCCGGCATGCGCCATATCCGTATTCCGTTAAATGAATGGTTCGGCAATCAAGCGCTGGCGTTAGGCATGTTGTATTACACCTTGCGGGAAAACTGGCGCTAGTTTGCGGCGTCTTGTCTGTTATCGCTTCGCTTGTTCGAACTGAGTAATCCGCTCAACAACAGACGGCTCCACAATAAACCTCTCAGCAATAGATTTTTTAGCAACAGACTGCTCCACAAAATACTGCTCAACAACCGGCTGTTCAGAAAAAGATTAGTCCTGTTCGATGAGTTTTTCGGCGAGGTAATCGACCAATACGCGGATCTTGGCCGATAAATGGCGGTTTTGCGGATAGAGCGCCCAAATGCCTTCTTTGGCTTCGCGGTGACCGTCGAGTAAGGACAGTAAATGTCCTGCATTTATATCATCTTCAATATAATAATCAGGCAGTTGAACTATCCCTATGCCTTTTAGTGCCGCATCCCTTAATGCGTAGCCGCTGTTACAATTGAGATTGCCACGGACTTTGATATTACGCTCGCGGCCATTTTCCACAAAGCGCCAGTAATTATGATTACCGATCAAACAATTGTGCTGGCTAAGCTCTGATAGCGTATGGGGCTGGCCGTATTTTTCCACATAACTTGGTGAGGCGGCGACATAGTGAGTACGGCTGCTGAGCGGTTTGGCCATAAGGCTCGAATCGGCGAGTTTTCCGAGGCGAATGGCCAGATCATAACCGCCTTCAATCAAGTCCAAGGTGCGATTGGTCAAGTCGACGCTAAATTCAACGCTGGGATATTGCACCATAAAATCATTGAGTAACGGCATGATAAATTTCTCGCCATAGGCCACGGGAGCCGTGAGTTTGACTAAGCCTTGGGGTGAGTCCTTTAGGTTTGAGATGGCGCGCTCAGCTTCTTCTAAGCCGGTTTGTAATTGGCGGCAATGGCGATAGTAAATCGTGCCTTCTTCGGTTAGCGACACTTTGCGGGTGGTGCGATAAAACAGCTTAGTGCCGAGGCGATTCTCTAAGGCGCTGACTTGGCGGCTCACGTGGGCGGTGGAGATATTCAGTCGCTGCGCCGCTAGGGTAAAACTTTCGGCTTCGGCCACTGCGACAAACTCAGAAATGCCATCCCAGAGGTACATTGTTGTTGCTCAGTAAAAATGAATTGCTTGAATACTAGATTGTCTCTCGCTGAGAAACAAATACAATCTTACTATTGATTAGCATCAGTGCAGTAGCATCAGTTCAACAGCATAAGTGCAATGGGCATCTGCGCATGCTGAGTCGGTATGTTTGAGCCAATATGCTTGAACCAATAGGCTTTAGCTCAAGTTGAATCGATTACAACAATAATTTTCTCTTATTACCTATCAAGGGACGGTAACAATGTCGAACGAAAATCCGCAGTTTATTAAATCAAAGGCCGCTGTTGCTTGGGGACCAGGACAACCACTGAAGATTGAAGAAGTGGATGTGATGTTACCTAAAGCGGGCGAAGTCTTAGTGCGCATTGTGGCCACAGGCGTGTGTCACACGGACGCGTTTACCCTGAGCGGTGACGATCCTGAAGGCGTATTCCCAGCAATTCTAGGCCACGAAGGCGGCGGTATCGTTGAGCAAGTGGGCGAGGGCGTGACCAGCGTGCAAGTGGGCGATCATGTGATCCCACTTTATACCCCTGAGTGCGGCGAGTGTAAGTTCTGCCTATCGGGCAAAACGAATCTGTGCCAAAAAATTCGTGCGACCCAAGGTAAAGGCTTAATGCCCGATGGCACCACGCGTTTTTATCTCGATGGCAAACCTATCTTCCATTACATGGGTTGCTCGACTTTCTCTGAATATACTGTGCTGCCTGAAATCTCATTGGCGAAAGTCAATAAGAGCGCGCCATTAGAAGAAATTTGTCTGCTGGGTTGCGGCGTAACCACAGGCATGGGCGCTGTGATGAACACGGCCAAAGTGGAAGAAGGCGCGACCGTGGCGATTTTCGGCCTCGGCGGTATCGGTTTATCGGCGATCATTGGTGCGACTATGGCAAAAGCCAGCCGCATTATCGCCATTGATATCAACGAATCTAAGTTCGAGTTAGCTAAAAAACTCGGCGCGACCGATTGCATCAACCCTAAATTACTCGATAAGCCTATCCAAGAGGTGATCGTTGAGATGACCGACGGCGGCGTGGATTACTCATTCGAGTGTATCGGCAACGTCAACGTGATGCGCAGCGCCTTAGAGTGTTGCCATAAGGGCTGGGGTGAGTCGGTAATCATAGGTGTTGCCGGTGCAGGGCAAGAGATTTCAACCCGTCCATTCCAATTAGTGACTGGCCGCGTGTGGCGCGGTTCTGCCTTTGGGGGTGTGAAAGGGCGCTCTGAACTGCCCCACATTGTTGAGCGTTACTTAGCCGGTGAGTTCAAGCTCGATGACTTTATCACCCACACTATGGGACTTGAGCAAATCAATGAAGCGTTCGAGTTGATGCACCAAGGTAAGAGCATCCGTAGCGTGATCCATTTTGATAAATAAGCGGTTTCGCACGCTAAGTTGATGCTTCAGCTTGATGTGACCAACCAGCAGGCAGGTGCAAATCTGTCTGCTGTGTTGCCAACTGAACAGATGACTAACGCTAAGACTAACGCTAAGACAAGCGTTATGACCAAGCGCTAACAGATTGAGCTTAAAAGGACTTGTATGACCATAGAAAATATCAGTTGTAACAAGAGTTTCGGCGGTTGGCATAAGCAGTATCGCCATCAATCTCAGTCGTTAAACTGCGAGATGCGCTTCGCGATTTATCTGCCGCCCGAAGCGGTGAATAAACCTGTGCCTGTGCTGTATTGGCTCTCAGGCCTAACCTGCACCGATGAAAACTTTATGCAGAAGGCGGGCGCCCAGCGGATGGCGGCTGAACTTGGGATGGCGATTGTTGCCCCTGATACCAGCCCTCGCGGCGACGATGTGCCCGATGCGGCGGACAAAGCCTACGATTTAGGCTTAGGCGCGGGGTTTTACCTCAATGCGACCAAAGCACCATGGAATCGTCATTACAAAATGTACGATTACATAGTCCACGAGTTGCCAGCCTTGATTGAAGCCCATTTTCCTGTGACTACCCAGCGCGCCATCTCTGGCCATTCGATGGGCGGCCATGGTGCTTTGGTGATTGGCCTGAGTAATCCGCACAGATACAGCTCCATTTCGGCCTTTAGTCCGATTTCGAATCCGAGTAATGCGCCTTGGGGCATTAAAGCCTTCAGTGAGTACTTAGGTGAGAATCGTGAACATTGGCGCCAGTATGATGCCTGCGAATTGCTTAAGCTCGCGATTAGCGAAGTGCCAGTACTGATTGACCAAGGTGAAGCTGACAGCTTTTTAGACACCCAATTAATGCCACAATCGCTGGTGGATATCGCCCATACCAAGGGTTATCCCTTAGATGTGCGGATGCAGCCGGGGTACGATCACAGCTACTACTTTATCGCGAGCTTTATTGAAGAACACCTTAAGTTCCATAGTTTGTACTTTAAGGCCTGAATCGTCGATTCAGCATTCATGCCGATGAGCTAAAACAAAAATGCCGCAACTTTGTGAGTGGCGGCATTTTTTATGGTGCGATTTAAGCGATTAGTGGGAGTGAACTAACACTCAGCACTTAGCACTCAACAATGTTTACCGCTAGACCGCCTTTGGCGGTTTCTTTGTATTTGCTGCGCATGTCTCTGCCGGTATCCATCATGGTTTTGATCACTTTATCCAGTGAAACCTTATGGTTACCATCACCACGTAGGGCCATACGAGAGGCGTTGATCGCCTTGATCGCGCCCATGGCATTACGTTCGATGCATGGTACTTGCACTAGACCGCCCACAGGATCGCAGGTTAAACCTAAGTTATGTTCCATGCCGATTTCAGCTGCGTTTTCAACGTGCTCAACCGTGCCGCCCATGATTTCAGTCAGTGCGCCTGCGGCCATAGAACAGGCTACGCCGACTTCACCTTGACAACCGACTTCGGCGCCAGATATTGAGGCATTTTTCTTGTACAAAATACCAATTGCGGCGGCGGTTAATAGGTAACGGGCGCAGACATCAATATCCACTTCTTGTACGAAAGTATCGTAGTAGCATAATACTGCTGGGATAATTCCCGCAGCGCCGTTTGTGGGTGCTGTCACTACGCGATCGCCGGCTGCATTTTGCTCATTGACCGACAGGGCGAATAAATCGACCCAATCCATAGCGGTTAATGGATCGACATTGTTACGGCCTTCGGCTTTCAAACGACGGTACAGGGCAGGGGCGCGGCGACGCAGTTTTAAGCCGCCAGGTAAAATGCCTTCCTTCTGATAGCCGCGTTCGATACAGGTTTTCATGGTCTGCCAAATGTTCCACAGCTTGGCTTTGACTTCATCTTCGGTGGCTAAACTCAGTTCGTTCGCCATCATCAAAGAAGAAATACTCAGACCTTGTTCGCCACACAATTCTAATAATTGCGCTGCGCTGCCAAAATCAAAAGGTGCCGCTTCGATTTGTGATGCTGGGGATGCGTTACGTTGGCTGATTTCGTCTTCATCTAAGATAAAGCCGCCGCCGACAGAATAATAAGTACGCTCGAAAAGACACTCATTTTTACAATAAGCGTACAGGGTCATGGCGTTGGCGTGGGCTGGCAAGGTTTTGCGTCTGTGGTAGGTAATGCCTTGCTCGCGGGTAAATTTAACCACTTTGCCACAGTGCAACGTTAAGGTTTCGTCCTTGGATACGTGCTCTAAAATGCCGTCGATACTATCAGTGTCTACGGTTTCTGGATCTTCACCCATTAAACCTAAAATCACTGCTTTGCCCGTGCCGTGGCCTTTGCCTGTTTGGCCGAGGGAGCCAAAGAGCTCGGCTCTTAATTCATCAATCTGGGTCACGAGTCCTGAGTCAGTCAGGTTTTGCATAAATATTTTGCCCGCTTTCATTGGGCCGACAGTATGTGAACTCGATGGACCTATGCCGATCTTGAACATGTCAAATACGCTAATCATGATAGAAGTCCTGTTGTGTCTTGTTTATTATTTTAGTCTGAGTGCATGGGATTGCTCGCTCTGCAGATTGAAGCACGCTAATCTTCAACGTGAACTCTGGTCAATGGCGGCGCTCTTTCATGCGAAATCTGCTTGTGTGATACTCTAGCTTCAGTATCCCATAGATTAGCGTGACAATTCACATTAGTTTTTTTAATTCATTATAGTTCGGATAAGCTGAACTTAATTGGGACTTTTTTGTTGACCATTTTATGGCCAAGAATACAGGCTTTAAAAGCGCTACAAGGGCAGATGGTTCGCTTTTTTGGGCTTTTTTGTGAGCGCGACCCACTTATGGCTTGAGTGGTTATTTTTTGAGTATTAATGAAAATTTTTAGGGAGAAGTATGAGCTATTTAATGTTGGACCTACTGTCGTTGGACGTCAGTGAGGCAGAATCTGAGATGCTACGCCATCCACAGGTGGGTGGTTTAATTCTATTTTCCCGTAATTTTTCAAGCCGTGATCAGTTGATCCGTCTGGTACAACAGATACGCCAAATTCGCCCTGAACTATTAATTGCCGTCGATCATGAGGGCGGTCGAGTACAACGCTTCCGCGATGGCTTTACCGCTATTCCCGCCATGGGCGACATTTTACCCGCAGCAAAGGGTGATATAGCATTAGCCAAACGTTGGGCCTGTGAGCTCGGTTTCTTGATGGCGATTGAACTATTGGCCTGCGATATCGACTTAAGCTTCGCGCCCGTGTTGGACTTAAACGGCGTGAGCCAAGTTATAGGTAAACGCAGTTTTAGCCCAGAGCCCGCTGAGGTCATTACACTGGCCGAAAGTTTTATTGCGGGCATGGCGGCCGCAGGCATGGGCGCCGTGGGTAAACATTTCCCCGGACACGGCAGTGTGGTGGCGGATTCGCACTACGAGAAACCGATTGATGAGCGCGATGCCGAGGCGATTTTTGCAAAGGATATCCTGCCGTTTAAAGAATTGATCGCAAAAGAAAAGTTATTAGGCGTGATGCCCGCGCACGTGGTTTACCCTAAAGTTGACCCCAACTCTGCGGGCTTCTCAGAATACTGGCTAAAACAAGTGCTGCGCAAAGAGCTTGGCTTTAACGGGGTGATTTTCTCCGACGATCTTGGCATGCAAGGCGCAGGATTTGCGGGCGATTACCGTGCAAGGGCCAGCGCGGCGTTAGCTGCCGGTTGCGATATGATTTTGGTGTGCAATGACAATGCGGGCGTGATGTCGCTGCTGGATGGCTTTACATGGCCAGCGAGCGCGCCGCAGTATCCTGCAAGTTTACTCAAGCCCAATGCCGCACAAATGGCCGCAGCGCTCGATAATACCGCCCGTTGGGAAAACGCGAAACAGCTTGCGGAGCAAATTTGTTTGGCCCAACAGGCGAAAGTTTGATGTAGCGCAAGGTGTGAGATCACTCTTTTGCTAGGGTTAGTTAATTCACTGTAATCAAAAATGATTAAAAGGCCTTGATATGATTTTCTATCTTCATGGATTTGATGCGACTAGCCCAGGTAATCACGAAAAAATGCGTCAGTTGCAGTTTATCGACCCTGACGTACGTTTGATCAGTTACAGCACCTTGCACCCTAAGCACGACATGCAACACTTGCTCAAGGAAGTCGCCAAGCAAATGAAGCATAGCGACGATCCCGCGCCGTTAATGGTCGGCGTGGGACTCGGCGCTTATTGGGCCGAGCGGATTGGCTTTTTAAATGGCCTAAAATCTGTGCTGATTAACCCTAATTTGCACCCAGAAGAGAATATGCAGGGCAAGATTGACCGCCCAGAAGAATATGCCGACATTGCTAATAAGTGCGTGTCGCAATTTCGTGAAAAGAATACTCACAAGGCCATGTGCATATTCTCAGTGAATGATGAGATGTTTGATAATCAGCAACTCGCCAGTGAATTAAGCGCCTATTATTCGATTGATTGGGATGAGGTTCAGCCCCACAAATTCCCCCAACTCGCCGCCCATCTCCCCAAAATAAAAGCCTTTAAGTTGGCTTGATTGATATCGATTTGATAAAGGTAACACTCCTCTTTTTATATTTAAGAGGGGGAGTGGGTTTATCTCATCGGCTATTCCGCCTTATGGTTTTGGCTTTCGTACTTCATGTGGCGCATCTTGCGACTTTGAATATTAGCGTGACTATGGGTATATATTTAAGTAGGGCATATTGAGGGCTCTAGATTATAAAATCGACTATATTGGTTTTGGATAGAAATGTGTTGGTAACCAGCGCGGGGGATCGGCAACTTTGGTTTTGGGTTTTGGGTTTTGGGTTTTAGAGGTTTAGCGTTGGCTGGTATCCACGCATATAGGCTTGCCATGGCATTGACTCATCGACTCGCAGCCAGTCCGTCCGTGGATGCTCGACCGCCCCGTCCATGGGGGGACGGTCGTCTCGCCAATCACCATGGCTCACCTTTCGTGCATTCACGTAACCTGTAGATTTAAAAGACATACGCAACACACTTTGGACATTTCCGAGTTAGACTTTTAGTTCGAATTAGTGAGTTTCGAATTAAAATTTCTATGGTCAACGCCGCGAGCACACGTCGGAGGTAACTGGCGCTTTTTTTGCCCCGCAAGTTGCCTGAGGTCTTGTGTCTTGCCTTGTTAGCTTCTTGCTTCCCAGCCATCTTTACCATGAGAATATAGTTCCACTTTCATGTCTTCATTCCAACTTTCAGGATGAGGTACAAATGCTAAGAAGTAATTATCGCCATCTTCCGGTACTGCACCACTCAGTATTGATAACGCCCAATTTTTTATACTTTTACTATGAGAGAGTATCAATAACTTATTTTCTGATCGAGCCATGGCCAATTTACTAAAATCGATTATAGAAGCGCGACTATCGCTTCTTTGAAATTCACTTTCAATAGCCCATTCCATTTTATTCACATAGATTAGCTGCTTCTTGTTTGACGCAGAAGGTATAGATTTAACATTCACAACACTAATATCAAAAAGCAATTCATTTAATTTAAATTCGCTTCTATTATCAGAATAATCTGCTGAAAAAACTCTGTATTCAGTTTGAACATATTCTTCTCTAAATGATGCTGCGATGTTTTTCACCCAAGCTTTACTTCTAGCCGCATGAAATAATCTAGGCTTAGAATAATTTGAACTTATACATTCTTGAAATGCATCTCTTAACGAATTCTGCAATTTTTCTAAAAGCATCGATTTATCCATGAAGCTAACGTCTTAGTATTTATGCACTGCGCTGTTTGCAGGGCATAAATCGCTTGTTGGACTTGGCCGCTGCCACATCCGTGTAAATGGGTATGAATGATGCTATAGGAATTTGCTTTTTTGCGGTAGCGGTTTTTTATACAGCTTGGTGGGTAATCACTTGATATCGTTTTAGCTTTCTCATTTTTCGCGCTTATTTTTTGCTGATGAATCTCTATCTAACGACTCAAAACTCCAAGGAATACACCTCCCCTCGGAGTTGCCGCAGGGCGAATAGAAAAATTGCGTGAGTCTCGCCATGGATGGCGAGCTAGCTTTCGCAGGTGCAGGGAAGCATCCTTCGGAAGCGATAGCAAATTTATCAATGAGCACAAGGGGCTTTCAACTCCGTTGGGGGCGTCTTGGAGCATCCAAGGAGGATAGGACGAGCAGTCCTCCTTGGTCGGGTGTGGGGTGAAGCCCCACGACTTTGATTTTGATTAAAGCATTCAAACTACGAAACACACTTTGGGGCAAAAGCTGTTTAGGGCTGATTTGTGTATTAATGACTTAGTTAAGCTTGACCTTGTTATAACAGTGACCGTTGGCGATATGGCCGCTCTTTCACATCTGACCGATAGGGATATGGGAAATGTCTATGATGTTGGGAACATCTTAGACCATGTGAACGCGGCATTTACACTTCCGTGTGCTGCAGATGTTATCGTCGAGCCCAAAGGGATACTTCTTATTAAATAAAAAATCGGCGAGTCACTGGGGAATCATGACAATTAATGCCGCACAACTAGCTTTTTGCATCAGTTCTTTATGTTGTAATTCGTCATTAAGAACTTGCCTAAGATAGGTATTGCCCTACCTGTGACTATCTAAAAGGATATTTTAGTCGCGCATTCAGGTGTTGCGCTGGACAGGCAAAATAGCCAAAGCATTTTATTTACTGGGCGTGAAAGGGCATAATGCGGCGCTTACTATTTGAGATACAAGGAATAACCATGAAGTACTTGGTTAGCGTAGTTGCATGCTGTTTATTATCGGCCTGTTCTTTTGGGGATGCTGATGTTGAGTTTACACCTGAAAAAGGGGAAGAGCGCTCGTATCAGCTGTATAGCACCACCAACATCACTGTAGACAATGGTCAGCGTACCGAAACGGTGAACACCAGCTCACATCAATTGCTGCGTTATAAGGTCCTCGAAACGGGCAAAAATAGTCGGTTTCAAGTGCATGTCGATTATATGAACATGCGCGATGGTCAAGGGAGCGGCGTCAGTAGTGGCCAGCGGGCTGATCGTAATCCAGAAATGCACGCTATTTTCTCGCAGGGATTTGAATTTACGTTAAATCTAGACGATGGCAGCGTTAAAGAATTCAGTGCATTGAACAAACCAGTATGGCAGGCGCTGCTGGCTGAACGCGGCGCAGAGCTTAAGCAGGAACTGAAAAAGCTCTTTAGCTCATCGGCCTTTCTTAGCACCATACCCGCTAAAGCGGGGGCAGTCGTCGCGCTTCCTACCTATCAAGGCCACACCAATGCCAAACTTACTGTATTGCAAGTCACTGATACGCATGTGTTAGCCAAAGTTGAAAGTGATGGTGAGCAAGCCAAAATATACGGTCAGCTGATGTTAGAACGTGAGCGGGGTTGGTTAGCACAGTTAGCTTTAGTGGCAGAAGCGCCGTTTGAGCGCTACGGCTATAAGGGCACAGTGCGCAGCAACGTTATTATGTTGCCGCAGCAGCGCCAGTTGGGTGATTTAACACAGCGTTTAGGTTTTGATTATGATTTCCCAGCCTTTGAGTATCAAAAACAGCCTGACTTTGTGCTGGATGACATCAATAAGACCTTAGGCATTGATGCTGTGTTTGCCTATGATGCGGGTTACTTTAACCAGCAAGATGATCTATTAAATCTAACCTATCATCATGACTTTTCAGGTTTTAAACCCGAAGGCGGATTTAGCTTAACCGATATCACGGCACACAGCGCGGATGGCACTGTGCTGCCGCTGCAACTGAGCAAGGTGGGCAGTTACAGTTATCCAGAACAGGATGGTTTCCATCAATCTGTGCAGCAAAATCTGCTTATTGGCTGGAATGCACCAAATGACCTCTTAGCTCAGGTTGCTGAGTTTCGCGCGACTGCCCATTATCATGGTGCGAAACTGGTCAAGCTTAACCTGACCCCCGACCCCAACAAAACTGTGAGCTTGCAGTATGAAGATTTACAGCTGGAACTTTCGCCAATCACCGACAAGCCATTCAGTTATCTGCTGAAATCGCGAGGCGGCGCTGACAAAATGTGGTTATACAGGCGCTATGACGGTGCCGAAGGCGCTATGGTGCACTATCTGCCACCGCCAGCCACTGGACCGGATTGGTTAACGTCGGCAGAGCAAAATATGCTGGCGCTGACTTCATCGGCGCAATATGAAACGATTACACAGTTTACCTTTGCCGCCGCGCCGTCGACACTGACACTTTATGTGAATACTGCGGCTGACAGCGGCGAACTGACGAAGAATATTCGTTTTATTCCAACCCAAGATTACGCGCAAAATGTCGCGTATCCGCCGGCGCAGCAGCAACTGCTTTACAGCGATGATATGTATGCGTCCTATGATAATCAGCCGCAACCTAGTACACCTGCTGATCCCGCCTTACTTGAGCCGCAAATCGTTGCTAAGTACGGCGTCAGCATGCTGTTAACGTCTGAGCAGGCAGCGGTGTGCACCCTTAGTGTGGTCGATGCCCCTAAGGTCAACGGGCACACACTGCAATGGACAAACACCAGCGCAAGCAGCAACACGGGTTTTGGTGCTGGGCTGGATAAGTTTGTGCAGTACCAACTGAGCAGCGCCGATGGGATCCGCCGCAATTTTTACGACATCAAAGTCAGCAGCACCTTGGCCTGTACTGGTACGCCCAAATGGCAAGCGCTAGCGTATCAACCTGAGCAAAGCTGGTTGATTGATATCACTCAACTGCCGAATCTTGATGCCACTCAAACCGTTGCCGACGTTATGCGGCGCTATCGTTTTTTAAATGCGCAGAATTTACCCCTTGCGCCTGCTATTCAAGATTATGGCAGTGACTTTTATCAGCGTCCGTTGCAGCAAGTATTACGTGAGCAACGCTGGTTTGTGCTGGCGGGGCGCGCTGCAAAGATAGAACAGCTGACGATAAGTGGCGAACCGGTCAATAAACAGTGGGTTAATATATTCCCTGCGTTACCTTAAGGAGCAGAAAATGCGAGTCTTATTACTATTATCTGCGCTACTGATGTCGTTTAATTTGTTGGCTGAGCGAATTTTACTCGACCAAGAATGGCGGCTTAACGATGTACCGGGTGAAGCCATTTATTATCTGGAGCAAGCGCCGACAGAACAAAATGGCGAGTGGCCATTGCAGCTATTTTATTTAGAAACGGATAAACCGGTTTTTAAGGGCAGTGTCAACAATCCCAATTTAGTCGAGAGTTTTATCGTTGGCGATTTCGAGTTTTTCTACCCCAACGGTCAATTGTCTCGCAAGGGCAGTAGCGATGCGCAAGGAAATTATCAGGGCACGCATCTGCATTATTGGGAAGACGGAGCGCTTTCGGGAGAGTACCACTACCAGAATGGCCAGTTGAACGGCGAGCAGAAAAGCTACTATCAAAATGGTCAACTGCAGCGCCATGAGCATCGAGTGAATGATGCACAGTTGGGGTCGGTAGAAAGTTATCATGCCAACGGCCAGCTGGCATCGCGCGCAAACTATGGCGCAAACGATATGGAAGGGCGATATGAAAGCTTCTATGACAATGGTAAGCCAGAACAAAGCGTGAATATGGTGGCGGGAAAATACCAAGGTGAACGACTGTATTGGGCCAAAGAGGGCTGGTTATACACCAAAGAGTTTTACCTGAATGGAAAAATGCACGGAGAAGTGTTGATCTATCAGGCCGCAGATATTCTGCAAGAGATCAAACATTATCAGCATGGCAAGCAGGTAGGAAACCAGCAGCGTTTTAAAGGGCCAGGGCTGTTAGCCATGCAGCAAGAGTACGATAATGATGGCCGCGAAATACAGAATATTACCTATGATGATGCTGGTAATGTCGCCACCCAAACCGATACTCAATATCTTGCAAAAGGCCGGATTAGCACTGAACAGCGCTTCGATGCCACTGGAAAGTTAACCCATCAATATCAGCGTGATACTGCGAAAAACTGGAGTTTACGTCAGCGCTTCGACTCAGCAGGTGAATTGATTGAACGCGATGAACAACTCAAGGGACAATATGAAGGCTTATATATCGGTGCTGGCTGGAATGGTTATGTCAGGCAAATCAACTACAGCAAAGGTCAAATGCACGGTGCCTATCGAGAAGATAACGCCGAGGACGGCAGTTTTGTGAAGGGCCAATACCACTTGGGCTTAAAGGTTGGTCAGTGGATCACACAAAATACCGACTCGACGCGCAATGAGCAGTTTAATCAACAAGGCCAGCTTAACGGTGAACAGAGTGAAATCTCAGCCGATGGCACGATAATGCACCGAGCATTTTATAAAAACGCTAAGTTACATGGCGCATATTTACAGCGTGGTTTTGATAAACAGCTGCAAGCCCAAGGTCAGTATGTTAACGGTCAGCGTGAAGGCCAATGGCTGCTGCAAGATGAAAGCAGCTACAGCATGGTTAAGCTCTGGCATGGCAACTATAAAGCAGGACACGAAGTCGGGAGCTGGCAGGCCTTTTCCGCTAACGGCCATTTATTAGGGCTGACGCAATATGATGATAAAGGTCGATTGCAGGGCAAAGGTTACAGTTTTAACGAAGATGGCAGCCTGCTACAAAGTGATGAGTATCTTGATAATCAACTGCACGGCAGGTCGGTGTATTACTTTAATGGCGAACCCTCATCCGAGTATCGCTATCAAAATGGTCTGATAATTAGCGAGTAGCATGCCATCGCTTATGTATGTTAGCGCAATAAAGTAAAAACCGGCTAACTAGGCCGGTTTTTTGCTTTTTATCTCTTACATGCTCAGCTGTAGTGCTAAACGTCAACACGCCCATGTTTTAGCGACATTCACAGTGCGTTTTTTTAAATGAACAATGCAAGTGACGATATGGACCAATTTTCAGCTAAAAGCATTATATTCGTTAGTGGTGGATAGTTTTATTTTTCAAACTCTTGAAAATAATTATTTATTGTGTAAAGTAGCCAGCCTTGCTATTTTGTAACAAAATGCTACAGAGTTGCTGTTGTATTTGTCCATTTATTGGATATCCCTTTGCGTATGTCGCCCGACACAGCTAACTGCAGTCTTGTTAGCTGTTTTTTTTGCCTAAAATAAAATATCGTTTGTTTTTTGCTCTATAGATCCATAGGTTAACACTTAGCCTTCGGATAATTGCGGCTATGCTTAATCCAATAACAGGCTTGTGTGCAATGCAAAAGGGGCGTGAGATGAAGCGTGTATTGATAAGTTTAACGGGTAAAGTGCAAGGTGTGGGTTGTCGGCATGCGACCTTGACTAAGGCCAGAGCCTTGGGCGTGACAGGCTATGTCACCAATTGCCGTGATGGCAGTGTCGAAGTGTTAGCCCAAGGCAGTGATATTGCGGTGAATAACTTGATTGCTTGGTGCGAAGTGGGCGTGCCTTGTACCGAGGGATTAACTGTCACAGTGGGAGAAGACGAAGCCGATGATATCTACCTCGACTTCTCCATAGTACAGTCTTAAGTTAAAAGTGCAGTCTTAAACAGCAGTACAGTCTTAAGCTAAAAGTGCAGTCTCAAACAACAGTGCAGTCTAAGTCATTCATTTTAGAGTACGACTTAAGCCTTTCGCTGTTTACTTGCTGACTCAGTATTGCCCAACCGTTTGTATCGATTCGGCATTCTGACTTTTTTGCTGTGCACTTGGTTGTGCCATCTTACGAATTTGGATCACCATGCCCATTTCGGGGTGATCTAAATAATGGATTTCCTCACTCTTCACTCGGCGGTTTTGCTCCAAAGGCACTGACATTAAAAACGGTGTCATGACTTTAGGCGCCGTGAGTGTTGCGCTGGTATCGGCGGCATCACTTGGCATTGCTGGTAATAGCTTTCTGCCTTCTTTGCGCATATTCAGTGCGGTTTCAATATACAAATAGTGGCTCAAGTAGATATTTAACGTGCCATCTAATTCCCAAACCGGTGATACCACAGGTGCAAGCATAGGCGTGCCATCTGCATTGATCATAGGTTCAGTTTGAGTTGGCGTAACAATTTTTCTGCCATCAAAATGATAGGTATCCGAGAAATCTTTACCCGCAAATAAACGAATAGGCACTGAACCACTTTTGCCGCGCATCGGTTGTTGCCACGCCATGTGCAGTAAACTGCGCGTGCCGCGTTCACGGGAGATGCTATTGATAATGCTCGCGAACTGGCTTTGGCTGCGTGCTAATAACACTGGGCCACCATTGGCGCTGGCATAGCTGGTCGTTGCGCTGCTGATTTCTGATGGGATCACTGGCGGATAGCGATATTCGACACTGGTCGGCGCGGCGGCTACAGGCTCAGACGTTGGCTCACCGTTTAAGCTTTCAGCGCAGTGGCTATTGGCATCGGCATCAAATACTAGCGTACAAGGCGCCGACTCACTCGCCATTGGGGTGACGACTTGTGCAACCGCTGGAGAGATCAAGTCTATCGCTTTATCGGTTTTTGTCTTGATCGGCGTATCTGGCCATTGCTCAGTTGACTGACTTTGGCGTTCAAATACATAGACTTCAACTTCGAACCAAGCTTCCGCTTGGACGACCTGACTGTGCGATAGTGCAATGAGGGTAGCGATAGAGACCGCGAGTTTACGTAACACTATTTATCTCCAAGACGATGTTGCGATTGATGTTGAGATAGTTGTTCGAGCAAGAGTTTCACTAAAGCGAGCCTGTCTTTGCTGGTTTCGGCCGCAAGGCTAAACTTTAACTTATTCGGTCCTTCCATTCGATAGATTTGTGGCTGGCTTTGGAGTAATCCAATAATAAACATAGGATCGATGACGTGATCATGACTAAATTCGATGCTGCCACCTTTACTGTGCACTTCTATTTTAGTCGCCCCTAAGCGAGTCGCCTCATGTTTATAGAGGGTCATTTCCATTAAGTTGCGCGTCGGTTCGGGCAATAGGCCAAAACGGTCGATCAATTCGACTTTTAACTCATCCAGCGCCGCTTCGGTTTCGCAACCTGCGATGCGTTTATAGAGCGATAGACGAATATTCACGTCGCTCACATAGGCCTCAGGCAGTAGGGCGGGGATACGCAGTTCAATTTCACATTGTTGATTCAGCATTTGCGCCAGCGATGGCTCTTTGCCTTGTTTTAAAGCTTTGACTGCCGCTTCGAGCATTTCCATGTATAAGCTAAAACCAATTTTTGAAATATGGCCGCTCTGCTCATCACCTAAGAGTTCACCTGCGCCGCGGATCTCTAAATCTTGGGTCGCGAGCATAAAGCCTGCACCGAGATCTTCAAGGGCATCAATGGCTTCTAAACGCTTACGCGCATCTGGGGTCATACGTTTAGGATGCGGCGTCATCAAATAGGCATAGGCCTGATGGTGCGAGCGTCCGACGCGGCCGCGTAATTGGTGTAACTGCGCCAGACCAAAGGTATCGGCGCGCTCGATAATAATGGTGTTGGCACTCGGAACGTCGATACCAGTTTCGATAATAGTAGTACAGACTAACACGTTGAATCTTTGGTGATAAAAGTCAGACATCACCCGCTCAAGGTCGCGCTCACGCATTTGACCGTGGGCGACGACTACCCGTGCTTCTGGCAGTAAATCGATAATGCCTTGGGCACATTTTTCAATACTTTCAACATTATTGTGCAGGTAATACACTTGGCCGCCACGGAGAATTTCCCGCAAAATGGCCTCGCGCACGGTTGCAGGATCGGATTCCCGCACAAAGGTTTTTACCGCTAAACGTTTGGCGGGCGGGGTGGCGATAATCGATAAATCGCGCATGCCCGACATGGCCATATTTAAGGTCCGTGGAATAGGCGTTGCGGTCAGAGTTAGGATATCCACGTTGGCACGCAGTGCCTTGATTTTCTCTTTCTGACGCACACCGAATCTGTGTTCTTCGTCGATGATCAGTAGGCCTAAGTTTTCAAACTTGGCCTCAGATTGCAATAACTTGTGGGTACCGATAACGATATCGACTTTGCCTTCTTCCAATTGCTGCAGCACTTGAGTCTGCTCTTTGGCGGTACGAAAGCGTGACATCACTTCGGTGACCACGGGCCAGTCGGCAAATCTATCTTTAAAGTTTTCATAGTGTTGCTGGGCAAGCAATGTGGTCGGAACTAGCACGACCACTTGTTTACCGGCGTTGACGGCCACAAAGGCGGCGCGCATGGCGACTTCGGTTTTACCAAAGCCCACATCGCCACAGACTAATCTGTCCATTGCGGTTGGCGATTGCATATCGGCTAACACGGCGATGATTGCGCTTTCTTGATCGACGGTTTCCTCGAAGGGGAAACCGCGAGCGAATTGGGCGTATTCTTCTTCGTCAATCTCGCAGCTTTCGCCGGGACGGGATTGGCGACGAGCATAGACATCGAGCAGCTCGGCCGCAACATCGCGGATTTTTTCAATGGCTTTTTTCTTGGCTTTAGCCCAGGTCTCATTGCCGAGTTTATTTAAGTGGGCGTCTTCGTCGGCGCCAACACTGTAGCGGCTGATAAGGTGCAATGAAGACACTGGCACATACAGTTTATCGCCGCCGGCGTATTCCAGTTGCAGGTATTCGGCGACCAGTCCACCCGTATCTAGCGTGACTAAGCCTTTATAGAGGGCAACACCGTGTTCTAAATGCACAATGGGTTGACCGACTTTGAGCTCGGCTAAGTTTTTAATCAGGGCATCGTTACTGATCTGACGCTGTTTTTCACGGCGACGTTGCTGGGAAATTCGATGGCCGAAGAGCTCAGTTTCACAAATGATACTGATGCCATCTTTAGCGCTGATCTGCAGTAAACAACCGCGTGACAGCGGCGACACGATAAGCCCTAACTTGGCATCACTTTGAATAAATTCATCAAAATGGTTAAACAGCGCAGGTTTTAACTGAATTTTTGCGAGCAATTCAAGCAGTGCTTCGCGGCGACCTTCGGACTCAGCGCTAAACAACATGCGCTTGGCGCTGCTGGCATAATCTTGCAGCGCTAACAGCGGTTGCTTTAATTTATGGTTGGCGCTGATATCGGGTAGGGTGTTGGCGGCAATAACGACCGCTTTCGTCGTTTCGGTGCCATCTATTGGCACTTGCATTTGATAACGTGGCAGCGGTTTAAAGGCGGCAAATAACTCTTCGATGAGTAAGTACAGCTCTTTAGGTGCTAGTAGCGGCCGCAGTGGGTCGACGCGTCTATCTTGATAGCGATGTTCGACTTCTTGTAAATGGGCGCGCGCCGACTTTTCGATATCCCCTAAAGTGACTAACTGAGTGTCCTTGGGCAAGTAATCGAATAAAGTGGCGGTGTCGTCAAAAAACAGCGGCAGATAGTTTTCGATCCCCGCTGGCATCAAGTTGCGGCTCACCAGCTGATAAACCGATTCCGGCTCTTTGACTATGACTTCAAAACGGCGACGGTATCTTTGTCTAAAGCCTTCGATGGCTGAGCTGTCGGTCGGAAATTCCTTCGCGGGCAATAGGCGAATCGAGTCGACAGGTTGCAATGAGCGTTGGGTTTCGGGATCAAAATGGCGGATGGTTTCCACTTCTTCATCGAATAGCTCGATGCGCAGTGGCATATTCATCCCAGTGGGGAAGATATCCAGAATCGAGCCGCGAATGGCAAACTCGCCGTGTTCATACACTTGTTCAACTGAATGGTAGCCAGTGTCGGTTAAATGCTGGCGTACATCGTGTAACTTGTAGCTATCACCTTTTTTCAGCACAAACACGTTAGCGCTTAAATAGGCCTTAGGTGGCAGGCGCATCATTAAGGTCGTGACGGGCACGATAACGATGTTTTGCTCAATTTGAGACAGCTGCGACAGGGTTTCGAGTCGCTGGGAGATCAAATCCTGATGGGGCGAAAAACTGTCGTAGGGCAAGGTTTCGCGGTCAGGGAATAATCTGACCTTAATGCCTGTTTTACTGAGTAAATAACTCAGTTCTAGCTCTAAGCTTAAGGCGCTTGGCGTATCACTGGTGACAACTAAGGTCGTCCCCTTATGTTGACGCGCTAAACTGGCGAGTGTAACGGCTTGGCAAACGCCGCCCACGGTGGACAGAGTCTGAATTTGATTGCCATTTTTGACGGCTGGCGGCGTTAGGGCTGATATGTGAGTCATTGGCGTGCGATAAACTGATTCATTCACAAAGAGTTGCAGACATTGTAGAGACTTGATGGCGCAGGTGCCAGTGAAAAGTCAGAGGCTATTGACGCTCGTCTCTGGCGAGTTTACGTAACTTGAGTTGTTTCTGCTGCACATTGAGGCTGGCTTTGACTAATTGCTCCACGTCAGCCTCGAGAATTTGACTGAATTCAAAGTCGGTTTGCCATTGCGGGGCAGTAGACTGAAGTTCCGCCTGAGTATGTTGCTCGGCATTTTGTGTGTCACCGCTATGAGTATCGCTATTGGTGCAGCTCTCGGTAGATAGCGTTTTTTGTGCGGTAGAGGCGGTTACTTTGCCAAAACACAAAATGGCGACTAATTCGTCATGAATAAACAGGGTGATTTTATAGTGTGAGCCTATGGTTAAGGCTGTGGGGGTGAGTAGTCTTAGGCCGCTGCCACCAAACTGATTGCCAATGCATTTTTCGCCTTCTTGAGTTTCTTTCTCTAATACATGCTGCAGTACTAAATCCACTTTGCGGGATTGCAGCTTTAAAAAGTCCACCACCACCTTAGCGTCGTTGTCTAAATGGCGCAGTTGCAGCAAGCAATTGGCCTCGAGCGTTTTCACTTCGCTGAGTAGCTGAATACCCAATGATTGCATTGATCTTAATGCCATTTCAGAGGGTAATGGCTCGGAACTCGGCCACAGACTTAAGTAGGCGGTAAAAGGGTGAGGCACACTAAAATACGGATTGGTGTCAGTGAACAAGGCTTGCCTCTTTATTTATAGGACCAATACCCCTATTATCGTGCCCATCTTCATGATTTAGCAAGTTCAGCACACAGGACGTAACCCTCTTTCAATGAATCCAGGATTTCCTTTCTATATTGGTTGCCGTTATTGGCGGGCCAGAAAAGCGAACGCGTTCGCGTCGTTCATTACTCTATTTGCCGTTTCGGGCATTTTTTTAGGCGTTGCCGCGCTCATTGTCGTGAGTTCTGTGATGAATGGTCTCGAAGGCCAACTCAAGCAACGTATCTTAGGCGCAGTACCGCAATTAACCCTTTATAGTGAAGCGCCTTTAGTCGATTGGACTAAGCAAGCGAGTGCGCTTAAAGCCTTACCTGGCGTATTAGGCGTGACGCCGAGCGTGTCGACGCAGGCCATGGTGCAATCGGCGGCGAGTATTCGTGCTGTGCAGGTTTATGGCGTTTTCCCCGAGTTAGCGGAAAAGTTATCTTCTGTTGCCCAGCACACTTACTCAGGTGCATTTGAGCAGCTGACGAGCGGCGACTACAAGGTGATTTTAGGCTCTGAGCTGGCAAGGCAACTTAAAGTCGCCCCTGGTGATACGGTGCGATTATTGAGTGGCGATGGTGTGGTGTATTCGCCCTTAGGCCCTGTGCCGAGCCAACGTAAGTTTTTGGTCTCAGGCATTTTTGAAATGGGCTCTCAGGTCGATGCGGGCGTGGCGTATATCCATTATCAAGATGCGAAACGGCTGATGCGCCAACCCAGTGAGGCTATTGATCAGCTTAGACTCTATTTAGCCGATCCCTTTAGCGCACCCGCTTTAGCGCCTAAAGTGCAGGATATATTAGCTAAACAAGGTGTTAAGGCGACAACCAGCGATTGGCGTGATACCTATGGCCACTTGTTTGGCGCGGTCAAAATGGAAAAGAACATGATGTCGCTAATGCTGAGTCTGATTGTGGCCGTGGCCGCATTCAATATCGTCTCGGCGCTGGTCATGATGGTGGTCGATAAAACCACTGATGTGGCGGTACTCAAAACTCAAGGCGTGACCACGCCCGCCGTGATGGGCATTTTTGTGGTGCAAGGGTCGCTCAATGCAGTGCTCGGTTTAGTGCTGGGGCTGGCGGTTGGGATACTCATCACCTTGAATCTGAATGGCATTATGACCACCTTAGGGATTTCTATTCTAGGCGTAGGGCAAAGTTTGCCGGTGAAACTGGAATTGATGCAGTTGTCTGTGATCGTGATTGGTACGCTACTGGTAACCCTGTTGGCGACCTTATATCCCGCACTGCGCGCTGCTAATGTGCAACCCGCGACTGCGCTCAGATATGAGTAACGGTATGCGCCAATAGCTGTAAACCGTCGGCATTTTTGAATTGAGCGACGGTTTAGCAAGATGCGAATAATTAAATGCATTGATTTAATGACATAAATCGATGCCAAAGCCTGTTTAAGAGAGAACTTCAATGCAAGACGTGTTACTGCAAGTGCAGAGTGTCAGTAAGAGTTACCATGATGGCGCCGTGACCACGCAAGTGTTGTCTAATGTCGACCTACAGGTATTTAAGGGCGAACAGTTAGCGATTGTCGGTACCTCTGGCTCTGGTAAGAGTACGCTGCTGCATATCATGGGCACGCTAGATGAACCAACCGCCGGTAAAGTCTTGCTGTTAGGCGAAGATTTATATCAAGTGTCCAGTGCGCGTCAAGCGCAGATCCGTAACCAAGATTTGGGTTTTATCTATCAATTCCATCATTTATTGCCTGAATTTACCGCGTTAGAAAACGTCGCTATGCCGACATTTATTCAAGGTAAAGATCGTAAGCTGGCGCTCGCCGATGCTAAAGCCTTGTTGGAGCGGGTCGGGTTAGGGCATCGCATGACGCACATTCCCGCCGAGTTATCGGGCGGCGAACGTCAGCGTGTGGCTATTGCAAGGGCCTTGATTAATAAACCAAAGTTAGTGCTGGCCGATGAACCTACGGGTAACTTAGATGCCAACAGTGGCGATGCTGTTTATGAGTTGATCCGCGAGTTGGCCGAACAACTGGGTACAGCGTTTGTGGTGGTGACCCATGATCATAAATTGGCTGCCCGTATGGACCGTCAGCTGATGATGAAGAACGGCTTCCTGCAATTAGCGGCGGAAACCCAAGTATGAAAGGACCGTTAGCCTTATCCATTGGTTGGCGTTTTTATCGCGCCCGCCAATCCAACAGCTTTATTAGCTTTATTTCCTTCGCATCGACAGCGGGCATCGCCTTAGGCGTGGCGGTATTGATCATCGTTCTGTCGGCGATGAACGGTTTTGAGCGCGAGTTAGAACATAGATTGCTTGGCGTCGTGCCGCAGGCGGACATAGTCGGTGTGAGCGAGCCTATCGCGAATTGGCAAAGTGTTGCCGAGGGGGCGCTGTTAATTGAAGGTATTCGCGGCGCGGCGCCTTTTATCCGCATGCAAGGTTTAGTACAAAAGCCCGGCGGTTTTCAAGGCTTAGCCGTGGTGGGGATCGATCCAAAAGAAGAAATCAAGGTCTCGACACTGGCGCAATTTATGAGCGATGCCAGCTGGCAGAGTCTAGGCCAAGATGAAAATCACATTGTCCTTGGGCAGAGTTTGTTGACCAAGTTGGGGCTTGAGATTGGCGATACGCTGGCCTTATATGTGCAGGATATGGATCCAGAAGCGGCGGGCAGTTTACGCGCGGCGAAGAGCCATCGTTTTGTGGTGTCTGGCGCCTATAATCTTGGCGGCGAGCTTGAGCTGACCACGGCTTATATTCCTATGCAGTACGCGGCGCAGATCTTGAACATGAAGAGCGGCGTGACTGGCGTGCGTATTAGCGTCGATAAAGTGTTTGATGCACCCGTCAAAGTGCGTGAGCTTGGTTATGCGCAAAAGCAGTCGGTGTATATCAGTGACTGGACCCGTACCCAAGGGCATTTATATCAAGATATTCAATTAGTTCGCACAGTCATGTACTTAGTGCTTGTGCTGGTGATTGGTGTCGCTTGCTTTAATATCGTTTCCACCTTAGTGATGGCAGTGCGGGATAAAGCCTCTGAGATTGCGATTTTGATGACTATGGGTCTGAGCCGCCTTGCTGTGATGGGTATTTTCATGGTGCAGGGCGCCTTGAATGGTCTGCTTGGCTGTGGTCTTGGTGGGATTATTGGCGTGAGTGTGGCACTGAATTTAAGTGCGATTGCCAGTACTATGGAGCAGTTACTCGGTATTCAACTGCTGTCAGCAGATGTGTACTTTGTCGACTTTTTACCGTCTGAGTTACATGGCTCAGATGCGGTTTTGGTGATTGTGATGGCGTTCGTGATGAGCTTAATCGCCACGCTCTATCCTGCTTGGAAAGCCAGTCAGATTGCGCCAGCACAAGCCTTAGCGGGTAGATAACGCAATTAGTGGTTGTACGTCCTGTTAGCCGATTGGTGCTGAAACCAGTGCTGACGCTTGCAGGGCTATCCTTTTGTTGTTAATCACTATGTCTCAATGATTATACTATTTCTCAAATACTATGTTTTGGCGACTGAGGATGTGAAGACTTGATGACTCGAGTACTGAAGGATTTAGAATGAAAGCCACATAAACAAAAAGGCCAGTGGGCGCTCTTAGAAGAGACTGCCACTGGCCTTTTTTTGTCTAACGTTTTGTGTCTATGCGTTTTTAAAGCTAAGTGTTAATCGAGGCTAACGCCTACAATTAACGCTTTAATGCTTCGTTCAATAATGGACGCATGATTTTAACTAATTCTGTGGTCACTTTAGGTGAACCTGCAACGATGTTACCAGAAATCAAATAGTTATGGTTACCAGTGAAATCGGTAACCGTACCGCCCGCTTCGCGGCAGATAAGATCGCCTGCAGCGATATCCCATGGCTTTAAGCCGATTTCGAAGAAACCGTCTAAACGACCCGCAGCAACATAGGCTAAATCTAATGCGGCAGAACCTGCGCGACGTAAGTCAGCACATTGGCCGAAGACTTCGCCGAAAATAGCCATATAAGTTTCAGTGTGTTGACGCGCCTTGAATGGGAAGCCTGTACCAATCATGGTAGGAGCTAATTCATTCACGTTGGTAACACGCAGACGGAAATCATTGAGTTTTGCGCCTTTACCACGGACGGCGGTAAAGAGTTCTTCACGGACAGGATCGTAAACAACCGCAACTTCAGTTTTACCTTTATGTTGCAGAGCGATAGAAATCGCGAAGTGGGGAATGCCTCTAACAAAGTTGTTAGTGCCATCCAGAGGGTCAACTATCCAAACGTAGTCGTTATTCTCACCGCGGTTTTCGCCTTTCTCTTCACCCACGATAGTGTGATCAGGGTAAGATTTACGAATTTGGTAAGTAATTGTCGCTTCTGCTTCCTTGTCTACACTGGTAACAAAATCGTTGATACCTTTTGAACTGACTTCAATACGGTCAAGTTCGGTATAGGCGCGCATAATATTTTGGCCGGCCGCGCGGGCAGCGCGTACAGCAATCGTCAGCATCGGATGCATTGCAATCCCCTGGATGTTAAAGAACGTTAAAATAGCGGGCGGCATTATACTCGATTTGATAGTTATATCAAATACCGATTTTCATATAAGCATTCGGCAATGGCTGTGATAATATTCGTCCCCAACGTTTTATGAATTAAATTAAGTTGTTTCATGCTAAGTAATATTCGAGTGGTTTTAGTGGGGACTTCGCACCCCGGCAATATTGGTTCCACTGCCAGAGCGATGAAGACTATGGGTCTGTCAAATCTGTACCTTGCAGAACCGCGTGTTGAACCCGATGGGCATTCCATTGCATTAGCCGCGGGTGCATCGGATATTCTGAAACATCTTGTGAAAGTGGATTCACTCGCTGAAGCGATTGCCGATTGCAGCCTCGTTATTGCAACCAGCGCGCGCAGTCGCACCTTAGATTGGCCGATGTTAGAGCCAAGAGAAGCTGGGGTGAGATTAGCGACCGAGGCACTTAAAGGTCCCGTTGCAATCGTGTTTGGCCGTGAGAACCACGGGTTGAGCAATGAAGAGTTACAACAGTGCACTTATCATGTGGCGATTCCTGCAAATCCTGAATACAGCTCGCTCAATCTTGCGCAAGCCGTACAAATCATTTGTTATGAAACCCGTGTTGCCCACCTCGCACAAAAAGAAGTGACCGAAGAAGAGCTGACTGAGTATCCCTTGGCCGCCGATCAGGAACGTTTCTTTGCACACCTTGAGACGACACTGTTATCAACCGGTTTTATCATTAAGAATCATCCCGGACAAGTGATGATGAAACTGCGCCGCTTGTTTAGCCGCGCACGGATTGAGAGTCAGGAGATGAATATCCTCAGGGGTATTTTGACCTCTATTGAGAAAGTGACGGGTTCTAAAGACAAATAGCCAAATCCTAATCATCAATAATTACCGTACAGAATGACCGTAAAGGGATAAACAATGGGCGTGATAGCTAGGCTAAAAGAAGACATTGAATCTATATATCACCGTGATCCTGCGGCGCGTAGCGCGTTTGAGATCTTGGTTAACTATCCGGGCATGCATGCCATTTGGTTGCATCGGATAAGCCATAAGCTATGGAAGCGCGATTGGCGCTTAACGGCACGTTGTTTATCGACTTTTTCCCGTTGGTTGACGGGTGTAGAAATCCATCCTGGTGCGACCATAGGTCATCGTTTTTTTATCGACCATGGTATGGGCGTGGTGATTGGTGAAACGGCTGAAATTGGTGATGATTGCACCCTTTATCACGGTGTAACGCTTGGCGGAACCACATGGCAGGCGGGTAAACGTCACCCGACGTTAGCCAATAACGTGGTGGTGGGCGCGGGAGCAAAAATCCTCGGTCCTATTACCATGCACGATGGTGCGCGTGTGGGTTCAAACTCGGTTGTGGTGAAAGATGTGCCAAAAGATACCACAGTAGTCGGTATTCCTGGGCGCGTGGTGGCATCACCGTCACCGCAATCGAAAGAGAAAACTGAACGCCGCAGCGCAATGGCTAAAAAATACGGTTTTGATGCGTACGCAGTATCACCGGATAATCCCGATCCTGTTGCCAATGCGATAGGGCAGATGCTGGATCATATGCATCTGATGGACTCGAAAGTTCAAGAATTGTGTCAAGCCATTCAAGGGCTGGGCGGTAATGTTTGCACCGAAAAACTGCCAGAGCTGGATATGGGCGAGTTTAATGATGCAGAGAAAGCCGCCGCCGATAAGCGACAAAATGCTATCGATGAGTTTGATCCGAGTATTTAGCTTTAACGTAATGGTCTGAGTGACTTAAAAGTCTAGTTTCAAGGGTTCTACTTTAGCGGATCTTGTTATAAATGCTCATACCGCGGTCAAACCTTAGTTTGACCGCGCCATAGTGTACTGATCACTTTTATCTAGGGTTTATATCGTGCTAGATGTCGATTAATTGGCGCTCTAGCATTGAATCTTAAGCCGGAAAAAGGTTAAATACCCCACCAAGATGAAAGGGTATTGGTTATGTGCGCACTCAATACTTGAGTGTTTTAGTAGGCTTTAATACTTGACTGATTTACTCGGGTATGTTGAAATAAAGCATACCTCTTCGGGAGCTATGGTAGTTATGAAACTTACATCAAAAGGTCGTTATGCAGTAACCGCTATGCTAGATGTGGCCATCCACTCGGCATCGGGACCAGTTCCCTTAGCGGACATCTCTGAGAGACAAGGGATTTCGCTTTCCTATCTGGAACAACTCTTCGCTAAGCTAAGAAAACACGGTTTAGTTGCCAGTGTACGTGGACCGGGCGGTGGTTATCGCTTAGGCCTAGAAGCCAATGATATTTCAGTCGGCATGGTTGTCCATGCTGTAGATGAGTCTGTCGATGCGACTCGTTGCCAAGGACTTGGCAATTGTCAGAGTGGAACTCGCTGCTTAACCCATTCACTTTGGGGCGATTTAAGCAAACAAATTTCAGATTTTTTAGATGGTATCAGTCTTGCTGGCTTGATGCAGAAACGAGATGTGCAATTTATCTCGCTTAAGCAAGACACTATGCAAAAGGAACAAAGAGTCAGTTTATAACTGAACTTTGTTATACGATAAAAATAATTTTTGTACGTTGTATGTAGCCTCGGCAGAGACTGCTCAGTACGGAGTGTGTTATGAAGCTTCCTATCTATTTAGATTATGCCGCCACCACGCCTGTTGATCCAAGAGTCGCGGAAAAGATGTTCCAATGCATGACAATGGACGGCATCTTTGGTAATCCAGCCTCACGTTCACATCGCTACGGCTGGCAAGCTGAAGAAGCGGTGGATATTGCTCGCAATCAAATTGCCGAGTTAATTAACGCCGATCACCGCGAAATTGTGTTTACCTCTGGCGCGACGGAATCGAACAACTTAGCGATTAAGGGTGTTGCTCATTTCTATCACAAGAAAGGCAAGCACATCATCACCAGTAAGACTGAACATAAAGCCGTTCTTGATACCTGTCGCCAATTAGAGCGTGAAGGTTTCGAAGTGACTTATTTAGAGCCTGCGGCTAACGGCATCATTCCGATGGAACGTTTAGAAGCGGCAATGCGTGACGACACTATCCTTGTCAGCATCATGCACGTAAACAACGAAATCGGTGTGATCCATGATATCGATGCAATCGGTGAGCTATGCCGTTCAAAGGGCATTATTTTCCACATGGATGCAGCGCAAAGTGCAGGCAAAGTGCCTATCGATGTGCAAGCCACTAAAGTGGATTTGGTTTCGATTTCTGGTCACAAAATGTATGGCCCTAAAGGTATCGGCGCGCTATATGTTCGTCGTAAGCCACGCATTCGCTTAGAAGCGCAAATGCACGGTGGTGGCCATGAGCGTGGTATGCGTAGCGGTACGTTACCAACGCATCAAATCGTAGGTTTAGGTGAAGCTGCTGCAATCGCAAAAGCGGAAATGGCCTCTGATGACGCTCGTATCGGTGCATTACGTGACAAATTATGGAATGGCATCAAGCACATTGAAGAAACCTATATCAATGGTGATGCGATTGAGCGCGTTAGCGGTAGCCTCAACGTCAGCTTCAATTATGTTGAAGGCGAGTCGTTAATGATGGCACTGAAAGATTTAGCGGTTTCATCGGGTTCGGCTTGTACCTCAGCCAGCCTAGAGCCTAGCTACGTATTACGTGCGCTTGGCTTAAACGATGAAATGGCACATAGCTCGATTCGTTTCTCTATCGGCCGTTTCACAACCGAAGAAGAAATCGATCACGCTATCGAAGTAATTACTCAATCTATTGATAAATTAAGAGAAATGTCTCCTTTGTGGGAAATGTTTAAAGATGGAATCGACCTGAACCAAGTTCAATGGGCACATCATTAATTCTGACCTTTACAATAGATAATTTTGGAGCAGTACCATGGCTTACAGTGAAAAAGTGATAGATCATTATGAGAACCCACGTAACGTTGGTTCTTTTGATAAAAACGATCCTTCGGTCGTGACCGGTATGGTAGGCGCGCCTGCTTGCGGTGACGTGATGAAACTTCAGTTGAAAATTGGTGCTGATGGCATCATTCAAGACGCTAAGTTCAAAACCTACGGTTGTGGTAGCGCGATTGCGTCTAGCTCACTGGTAACTGAGTGGGTTAAAGGCAAGACTATCGAACAAGCTGCGGCGATTAAGAACACAGATATCGCTGAAGAATTGGCATTGCCACCGGTGAAGATCCACTGTTCAATTTTGGCTGAAGATGCCATTAAAGCTGCTATTGACGAGTACAAATCGAAACAAGCTAAGTAACATCTGGAGTTAAGATGGCGATTACAATGACCCCAGCGGCAGCCGATCGTGTCAGATCTTTCTTAGTCAACCGAGGCAAAGGTGTAGGCCTGCGTCTCGGCTTAAGAACATCAGGCTGTTCTGGTATGGCTTATGTACTTGAGTTCGTTGATTCTTTAAATGATGATGATGAAGTGTTTGATATCGATGATGTGAAAATTATCATAGATGCTAAGAGCCTCATCTATCTTCAAGGGATCGAGCTGGATTTTGTTAAAGAAGGGCTGAATGAAGGCTTTCAATTTAACAATCCTAACGCAAAAGGTGAGTGTGGTTGCGGTGAGAGTTTCACTGTTTAACCGCTAAAGTTGACGCATGAATTATTTCGAGCTGTTTAAATTTTCCCCTGCCTTCGATATTGATACCGCCTTACTTGCAGAACGCTATCGCGAACTGCAACGGGCGGTTCATCCCGATAAATTTGCCAATGATACTGAGCAGCAGAAATTGTTGTCGGTGCAGCGCACGGCGCAAGTCAATGATGGTTTTCAAACCTTAAAAGATCCCATTCGCCGCGCCGAGCATATGTTGTCGCTGCGCGGCATTGAATTAAGCCATGAAACCACCACAGTGAAAGATACTGGCTTCTTGATGCAGCAAATGGAATGGCGCGAAGCGTTGGAAGACATACGCGATAGTGCCGATCCTCAAGCGAGTATTGACGAGTTATATCAATCGTTTGCGCAGTACCGCGCGCAACTCACTCAGCAATTGACTCAACTGTTAACCAGTGAGCAGGCTGAAGATGCATTGTTAGCGGCGGATCAAGTTCGCAAACTCAAATTTATGGCAAAATTACACGACGAGTTAACCAGAGTCGAAGACGCTCTGTTAGATTGATTTTCCGTGTTTATGTTACTTTGCTGACTCAAGCACGCTTGAGTTGGCATTACTAAGTTGGATATATATGGCCCTTTTGCAGATAGCTGAGCCCGGTCAAAGTGCCGCGCCGCACCAACATAGACTTGCCGTTGGCATCGATTTAGGTACGACCAATTCTTTGGTGGCGGCTGTTCGAAGTGGAGAGACGGCAACCCTGCCGGACGAACTTGGACAGCATTCATTACCTTCTATCGTGCGTTATACCCAAGATTCAGTCGAAGTTGGCGCCCTTGCGGCGTTGAGTTCGGCGCAGGATCCGCAAAACACGATCGTTTCGGTTAAGCGTTTTATGGGCCGCAGCCTGGCTGATATCAAAGCCGGCGAGCAATCATTCCCCTACGAGTTTGCCGAAAGCGAAAACGGTTTACCTTTATTCGTGACTCCCCAAGGCCAAGTGAATCCCGTGCAAGTGTCTGCGGAGATTTTACGTCCGCTGATTGCCCGTGCTGAAAAGACCTTAGGCGGCGAGCTGCAAGGTGTCGTAATAACCGTACCGGCTTATTTTGATGATGCCCAGCGCCAAGGCACGAAAGATGCCGCAGCTTTGCTGGGTGTTAAAGTGCTACGTCTGTTGAATGAACCGACGGCTGCTGCGATTGCCTACGGCTTAGACTCTAAGCAAGAGGGCGTAATTGCCATCTATGACTTAGGCGGCGGCACCTTCGATATTTCTATTTTGCGCTTGAATCGCGGCGTATTCGAAGTGTTAGCCACTGGCGGTGATTCTGCGCTTGGCGGCGATGATTTCGATCATTTACTCCAAGCACATATGCAACAAGTGTGGCAGCTTAGCGACATCGACTCACAATTAAGCCGTCAACTGTTGATTGAATCGCGTCGAGTCAAAGAAGCCTTAACGGATGCAGCAGAAACTGAAGCAAAAGTGATCCTTGCCGATGGGACTGAGCTCACGCAAATCGTTACTAAAGCTGAATTTGATGCCATGATTGCGGCGTTGGTTAAGAAGACCATTGCTAGCTGTCGCCGTACCCTGCGTGATGCGGGCGTAACGACAGATGAAGTGCTTGAAACTGTGATGGTTGGCGGTTCAACGCGCGTGCCATTAGTGCGTGAACAGGTTGAAGCTTTCTTCGGTAAACTACCACTGACGTCTATCGATCCCGACCGTGTTGTCGCCATTGGTGCAGCTATTCAAGCCGACATTTTAGTGGGTAATAAACCCGAATCTGATTTGCTGCTCCTCGATGTGATCCCTTTGTCATTAGGCATAGAGACCATGGGCGGTTTAGTGGAAAAAGTGGTGTCGCGTAATACGACGATTCCGGTTGCGCGAGCACAGGAATTTACCACTTTTAAAGACGGTCAAACGGCCATGGCATTTCATGTGGTGCAGGGCGAGCGTGAGCTCGTTGCCGATTGCCGCTCACTGGCGCGTTTTACTCTAAAAGGTATTCCGCCGTTAGCTGCAGGTGCTGCGCACATTCGTGTGACTTTCCAAGTGGATGCAGATGGTTTACTCAGCGTGACAGCGATGGAGAAATCCACCGGCGTGCAGTCAAGTATTCAAGTTAAGCCATCTTTTGGTTTATCGGATACTGAAATTGCCACTATGCTGAAAGATTCGATGAAGTATGCCAAAGACGATATCGGTCGTCGTATGCTGGCCGAGCAGCAAGTGGAGGCGGCGAGGGTGCTCGAGTCTTTACATGCCGCGTTAGCGAAAGATGGCGACTTGCTGAATGCCGATGAGCGTGGACAAATCGATGCCACTATGGCCAATGTGGCGCAAGTTGCCGCGGGCGATGATGCCGATGCGATTAAGCTCGCGATTGAAAAACTGGATGAGCAAACCCAAGATTTTGCTGCCAGACGTATGGACAATTCTATTCGAGTGGCATTCAAAGGCCAGTCGATCGACAACATATAGGTGATGTAATGCCCCAATTAGTCTTTCTTCCCCATGCCGAGTTGTGCCCAGATGGCGCAGTGCTTGAGGCGAATGTTGGTGAGACCATTCTTGATGTTGCGCTGCGTAATGGCATCAATATCGAGCATGCATGTGAAAAGTCCTGTGCTTGCACGACGTGTCACTGTATCGTGCGTGAAGGCTTTAATGATCTTGAGCCAAGTGATGAGCTGGAAGATGACATGTTAGACAAAGCTTGGGGACTTGAGCCCGAAAGCCGTCTATCTTGTCAGGCGAAAGTGGTCGACACTGACATGGTGATTGAGATCCCTAAATACACGGTTAACATGGTCAGCGAAGGCAATTAATGCTACCGCGATAATTGTTAAAACCAGTCCACGTGACTGGTTTTTTGCTTTTGGCGTTGAGCATTTGTGCAACTAATCTTGTCTATGCCTCTAGTTGTTTGATTTATCCCTGCGCAGGCGTATTATGCGCTCAAAATTAATGGTTGCCGGAGACCAGAATGAGAATAGCGATCTTATCGCAAGGGCCTGAGTTATATTCAACGAAGCGACTCGTTGAAGCGGCTCAATTACGTGGTCATGAAGTACACGTAATCAATCCCCTTGAATGTTATATGAATATCAACATGCGGCAATCGAGTATCCACATTGGTGGGCGAGAGTTACCCGCATTTGATGCTGTGATCCCCCGCATTGGGGCGTCGATTACCTTTTATGGTTCTGCGGTTTTGCGTCAGTTTGAGATGATGGGCGTATATGCTTTAAATGATTCTGTTGGGATCTCGCGCTCACGTGACAAATTGCGTTCTATGCAGTTGATGTCACGCCGCGGTATTGGCTTACCCATTACTGGTTTTGCCAATAAACCGAGTGATATCCCCGACTTGATTGATATGGTGGGTGGCGCGCCTCTGGTGATTAAATTACTCGAAGGCACCCAAGGTATTGGCGTGGTATTAGCTGAGACCCGTAAAGCGGCTGAGAGCGTGATTGAAGCCTTTATGGGCCTTAAAGCCAACATCATGGTGCAGGAATATATCAAAGAAGCCAATGGCGCAGACATTCGCTGCTTTGTGCTCGGCGATAAAGTGATTGCCGCCATGAAGCGTCAAGCTATGCCCGGTGAGTTCCGCTCTAACTTGCACCGTGGTGGCACGGCAAGTTTAGTCAAATTAACCCCAGAGGAACGCTCAGTCGCCATTCGTGCGGCTAAGACCATGGGGCTTAATGTCGCTGGCGTTGACTTGCTACGCTCAAACCACGGTCCTGTGATCATGGAAGTGAACTCTTCACCCGGTCTTGAAGGAATTGAAGGCGCCACCACGAAAGATGTGGCGGGTGCTATTATTGATTTTGTTGAAAAAAATGCGATAAAAGTAAAAAAGGTGACGCAAGCACAGGGTTAATGCCCTTGCTGTCGAGTATTGACTGCGGAATATCAACACTTGATTCACCTCCTTATGGGTAACGCCGTTTAGCAAGAACTTACCCATTAAAGCGAACCGAATAGGGGAAAACGATGACATTAACATGGATAGATTCGTTAGATATTGCGTTGGAATTACTCGAAGCACACCCAGAGGTGAATCCTACTCAGCTGCATTTCACCCAATTGTATGAGTGGGTGTTAGCCTTGGATGATTTTGCCGATGATCCCAAGCACTGTAATGAAAAAATACTGGAAGCGATTCAGCAGTGTTGGATTGATGAAAAGTAGTGAGCACAGTGGTGATACGGCTTTTTATGTGAGGCATCTTGTCCTTTTGACGTTTAACTAAGGTGATTTACCTCACGTATTTGCAGCGGCGCAGAGAATATTTGGCGAGAGTTTGATCACAGTCAAGTTCATTTTTAGCGGATATCGTACCTTGTTGTATATTGGTTAAGGCATTTAAATGGCTTAACTTTGTTATCGCAACTGCAAGGATGTTCACATGAAACTTTTGCTTGTATTGTTATGTATGCTTGTCCCTTCAATGGCTTGGGCTCATCCAGGGCATGGCGGTGTCGGTTTATTCCATCACTTGTTAGATCTTGCTCCCGCAGTCATTTTAGTCGCTTTGATTGCTTGGGCAGGTATTTGGGCAAAAAATAGAAAATAATCCCATTTTTTAATGAGTTAATGGACCCTGCTGAGGATTTATCCTCCTAGCGGGGTCTTTTGCGTGATCAAGCTGATTACGAATAAAGCGAATGTGCGCAATATCTCAGACTAATTTGCTATAAAGATAGGATTTAGCTTTTAAATTTCGTATAATCCGCGCGAATTTTTTAAACTTGCTGACAAAGGAAGCTAGTTATGGCGATCGAACGCACATTTTCTATTATCAAACCTGATGCTGTTGCAAAAAACCACATCGGTGCTATCTACAATCGTTTTGAAACTGCTGGTCTTAAGATCGTTGCATCAAAAATGTTACACCTGACCAAAGAACAAGCTGAAGGTTTCTATGCTGAGCATAGCGAGCGCGGCTTCTTCGGTGCTCTGGTTGCATTCATGACTTCTGGTCCTATCATGGTCCAAGTATTAGAAGGCGAAAACGCTGTTTTAGCTCACCGTGAAATTTTAGGTGCAACTAACCCAGCTCAAGCGGCTCCTGGTACTATCCGTGCTGATTTCGCTGAAAGCATTGACGAAAACGCGGCTCACGGCTCTGATGCTGTTGAATCTGCTGCTCGTGAAATTGCTTACTTCTTCAGCGCTGAAGAACTGTGTCCACGCACTCGTTAATTCGATGCTAAGACTGAAAAAGGAGCCCTAGGCTCCTTTTTTATTGGCTGCAATTTAGCGAATACTGCTTGCCGTGCGCAATGAATCTAATGCAGCGATACCAATCACGTCTCGCTTCACCGTTTTAAAGTTGAATTAGCGTTTGTTTTTATTGGTCTTTTAAAGTTCTGCACATTTTTTTAATTTTCTTGCTTGAAATTTTCTCTCCCGTCCTTATATCTATTTCAGGATCGCTCGATGAGGGTCCTAGTGTGAATTCTGTGCCGTAAGGACAGAAGATTTAATTCGGCAGACTCTACAACCGTTTTCATCCTGAAAACAGTCCGCCAATTCTACATATTGCTTAAGACAAGGATATGAATATGCGTACTTATGATTTAACACCACTTTACCGCAGTGCCATTGGTTTTGACCGTTTAGCGCAATTGGCAGAACATGCCGCCGCCAATAATGGCAACTCAGGTTATCCTCCATATAACATCGAATTACTCGGCGAAAATCGTTATCGCATAACGATGGCCGTAGCCGGATTCTCGATGGATGAACTTGAGATCAGCAGTGAAGGTGAAAAATTACTGGTGAAAGGCAATAAAGCTGAAAGCCAAACCGAGCGTAAATATCTGTATCAAGGCATAGCTGAACGCGGTTTTGAGCGTACTTTCCAGCTGGCAGACTATGTCACTGTGCTCGGTGCAAGTTTAGAAAATGGCTTACTCAATGTTGATTTAGTGCGTGAAATTCCTGAAGCATTGAAACCACGCAAAATTGAAATCACCTCATCGCGCTTGTTAGACAGCCAGTCATAATTGACGCTGTGATAACCGCCTAAAAATAAGGGGAGCATTATGCTCCCCTTGATGTTTTTGTGCTTATGCAAAATGTCCGCGAGATTTATGTGTGAGCGTTACGCTTTCATGGCCTTTTCACCGCGGGCCAAACCGACTACGCCTGAGCGAGAGACTTCGACCAATTTGGTGACTTCCCCTAGCGCATGAATAAACGCATCGAGTTTATCTGACGTCCCCACCATTTGGATGGTGTATAAATTCGCCGTTACATCGACAATCTGACCGCGGAAAATATCCGCCATACGTTTCACTTCTTCCCTAAATTCGCCTTGGGCACGGACCTTAACAAGGGCAAGTTCGCGTTCAATATAAGCAGACTCAGTAATATTCGATACTTTTAACACATCGATTAACTTATGTAGCTGCTTCTCTATCTGCTCTAACACCATTTCATCGGCAACGACTGTGATGTTAAGCCGCGACAGGGTGATATCGTCCGTTGGCGCCACTGTTAAACTTTCAATGTTATAACCGCGCTGTGAAAACAAACCGACCACACGAGACAGGGCGCCGGATTGGTTTTCTAATAATACAGATATAATTCGACGCATTAGCATTTCTCCGTCTTGGTCAGCCACATTTCATTCATCGCACCACCGCGGATCAACATGGGGTACACGTGCTCAGTTTCATCCACCATGATGTCGATAAAGACCAGTCTGTCTTTCATCGCCAGCGCTTCAGCCATTTTTGACTCAAGTTCGGCGGGATCGCTGATCGTCATGCCAACATGGCCATAGGCCTCGGCAATTTTGGCGAAGTTAGGCACTGAATCCATATAGGAATGTGAGTGACGGCCAGAGTAAATCATGTCCTGCCATTGTTTTACCATGCCAAGGAAACGATTGTTTAAGTTGATGATTTTAACCGGCGTATCATATTGCAGCGCGGTTGAAAGCTCTTGAATGTTCATCTGGATGGAACCATCACCCGTGACACACACAACAGTAGCATCAGGCATGGCCATTTTCACGCCCATTGCGGCGGGTAGACCGAATCCCATCGTCCCTAGGCCACCTGAGTTGATCCAGCGGCGCGGCTTATCGAACGGATAGTACAAGGCGGCAAACATTTGGTGCTGGCCAACGTCAGAGGCGACATAGGCATCACCATTGGTCAGCTTATACAAGGTTTCAATCACTTGCTGTGGTTTGATGCGGCCACTGTTTTTGTCATAGGCCAGACAATCGCGGCTGCGCCATTGTTCAATGTCATTCCACCAAGTGGCAATGGCATCGTTGTCGTTATGTTCGTTCGATTCATCTAACAGTGCCAACATGCTGTCTAAAATGCTGTCGGCTGACCCCACGATAGGAATATCCACGTGAATGGTTTTCGAAATAGAAGAGGGATCGATATCGATATGCAAAATGGTCGCGTTCGGACAGTATTTTTCCACATTATTGGTGGTTCTATCGTCGAAGCGTACACCAATACCGAAGATCAAATCGCAGTTATGCATTGTCATGTTGGCTTCGTAGCGACCGTGCATCCCAAGCATGCCTAAACTGTTTTTGTGAGTGCTTGGAAAAGCGCCAAGCCCCATCAGCGTGCTGACGACGGGAATATTTAATCTCTCAGCTAATTGCAGAATTTGCTTTTCACAACCTGAGATAATTGCGCCGCCACCGACATAAAGTACCGGTTTTTTCGCGGCTAATAGAGCTTGAAGACCACGGCGGATCTGACCCTTATGGCCTGAAGTCGTCGGATTGTATGAGCGCATTTTGACGCTTTCTGGGTAACAATATTCGTGCAGCAAGGCGGGGTTTAAACAATCTTTGGGCAGATCGACAACCACAGGGCCAGGGCGGCCAGTAGAGGCAATGTAAAAAGCCTTTTTAATAATTTCAGGAATTTCAGTCGGATCTTTGACTAAAAAGCTGTGCTTCACCACAGGGCGTGAGATACCGATCATGTCGCATTCTTGGAAGGCATCGTTACCGATAAGATTACTCGGCACTTGGCCCGATAACACCACTAGCGGAATAGAGTCCATGTAAGCGGTGGCAATACCGGTAATGGCGTTGGTGGCACCGGGCCCTGAGGTGACTAATACCACGCCCACTTTACCCGTGGCACGGGCATAGCCATCAGCCATGTGTACGGCGGCTTGTTCGTGACGAACGAGTATGTGTTCAATACCAGGGATAAGGTGCAGTGCGTCGTAGATATCTAAAACTGAACCGCCAGGATAACCAAAAACGTGATTTACGCCTTCATCAATTAAAGAACGCACTATCATGCTGGCGCCGGATAACATCTCCATGTGGAACTCCTATTGCATAGTACCGTTACGGTAAACAGTATCTTGTTACAGCGACGGTAATCGCTCTAAAAATTAAGCCTGAAGGGTAATTCAGACTCCGAAATGCTGAACTGACTTCGTCGAAGACAAGTGACTCATCCCTTAGGATGCAGCAACTGTTGCAATGAACAGAATTTCATCATATTCAAAAAAAACAACATTTCAAGCCTTTTATGTAAAAAATAACCAACTTGAAACAATTTCACGTTTGAATGACTCGATAACTTGCTTGAATCGCCAAGTAACCTAGGCTGGTTTATGGGCTTATCTTATATTTTTCAGATTGTTAGATGCTTAAAAAGCAAAAACGGCACTAAAAGTGCCGTTTTGGTGTTGGAGGTTAGATAAGCAGATCCTTAACTGTCGCGATTAAATATTACTTATTTGCTACATCTGTGAAAGCCAATGCGCTGTTTTATGCGATCAAACATGTGTTGCCGATGTGGCATTGGTAGCCATGGCGCTTAGAAATAGACCCTTAAAAATAGATCTTTAAAAAGAGCGCCTTAAACCGTCGGTTGGATTTGATGCTTAGGACGATTGAATTGGCAAATACCGACTAACACAACAGAGCCTAACATGAGGGCAGAGAAGGGCACGGCAGTGCCATCGTAAAACACCGCCAATAATGGCCCCGCCAGTGCGCCACAGCCAAATCTTAAGGTGCCAATAACTGCGGTTGCGGTTCCCGTTTCTTGCTTGAACTTCATCAGTACTATCGCATCGGCATTGACTGACATCACCCCTAGGCTACCCATCAAAGGAATAAGCATGATCACGGTAAAGTGATAGCTCATATCCAGCAGGTTTACGGTTAATAAACCGACACCAGCAATCGCCCCGAAAAAGGTCGACACATGCAACATACGTAGCGAACCATAACGGCCCACGATGCGCGTATTAATGATATTGGCCAACATCAAAGCGCCGACGTTAGTGCTAAACAAGATGGCAAAATAGGATTTATCTAAGGCAAAGACTTCCATGTAAACGAAGGGCGATGCGGTGAGATAACAGAAAAATGAAAAAGACGTTAACACGCCGCTGGCAATGTTTAGCTTAACGCCAGGGCGGGAAAATACGGTCGCATAGGCGCCAAGAAACGATTTTTGGCTGCGGGTATCCATATCTTTATCGCTGGGCATTTTCAGCGCAAACAGCACCAGTAATAACAGGGTAGCGGCATAGGCGGATTGAATGAAGAAGATTAAATGCCAATCACCGAGTTCGAGGATCACGCTGCCAATACTAGGAGCCAACAATGGCGCTAACATCATGATTAAACTCACGTATGACATACCCTTGGCGGTATTGTCACCATAGACTTCTTTGATGTATCCCGGCACCACCACAGTCGCAGCCGCGCCGATAAAGGCCTGTAAAAAACGTAGGCCAAGAAAGACTTCGACTTGACCCGCAAACCCAATCAGTAAGCTGGTGAGCATAAATCCACTCAGTCCCAATATCACCATAGGTCGACGACCAATGCGGTCGGCTAGGGGGCCGAAACATAACATGCCCAGTGCGTAACCCGCTAAGTAGATACTCAGGGACTGTTGCACTGTCGTGACATCGGTATGAAAACTGAGGGCCAATGTCGACATCGCAGGTAAGTACATGTCGATGGCCAATGGCGTGATCGCGACAATCGCCGCAAGCATGGGAATAAGCAGCGCTAAATTCGGTATACGTCTGCCGTTATGGGCAGAAGGTTGTGATTGTGGGTCCACTGTTACCTCGGGTGGCGAAAGAAATGAAAGCGTATTTCACAGGTTTATGCGGTGTGGTTTAAATTGTACTAGGACAATTCACGATTAATCCGCCATTTTGAAGCCAGTTCCTGCGCTACCAGTTTCTACATTAAGAGCGAGAGCACATGATCAAGATCATTGGCGGGGATTAGGCAAAAGTGAATTGCGGTATTGTCTATTTGCACAGTTCAGACAGCAAGCAATAGCATAGTAAAGTGCTCGGACAAATAAACCAATCTTTGCGCTGATTTCTTTACTGTATTTTACCGATTAAATTGTAACTAAGTGGTAAGTTTGATTATCGAGGCATCACTTTAGTGGATTGAGCCGTTATCTTCACAAGATTCTTCATTTAAATCTTTCTTATCAAGTCTTTCTTATCAAATTGCAGTCTTTTGTAACTTAGTTCTTTACATCTTAGTCCTTCAAATCCTTATGGTTCAAACTGACTCATTCGAAAGTGCGAGTTGTCATCTTAGTGTCACGGCTTTGTCATCCCTGCGTCTTTTATGCTGACTAGTTTAGTGGGCTTTAGCTTCACCCTACTAAAAATAAAATATTCAGGAATGACACGATGAAAACACAACGACTTCCGCTAGCCGCTGCCATTATGGCGAGCTTATTACTTGGAGCCTGCAGCGGTGATGATGGCGCAGCAGGTGATAAAGGCGACAACGGCTTAAATTCACTGGTTAACGTGACGGCATTGAATATCGGTGATGCACATTGTCCCGCCGGTGGTCAGCGTATCGATACCGGATTAGATGCTAACAATAATGGCCAATTAGATGACAGCGAAATTGCAGCAGCGCAAACCCAATATGTTTGCCAGCCACAAACTGCAGGCTTAAAAGCTGAGTTAATTGGTCGTCATCAGACTGGCGTTTATGGCTTAAGTGCCGCTGAAATCGTTGAATATCACAGTGCATCTAACCGTATTTTTGTGGTCAATGCCATTAGTGGCAAAGTGGACATTATTGATGGCAGTTTATTAGCAACGGCATCCAATGCCGCTGATCCGTTAGCATTGAATAATCTCGAAAAATTTGGCGAACTTGATGTGGCTAAAGATGTTGGCCAAACCTTTATGGGTAGCGTTAACAGTGTGAGCATTTCAGGTAACTTGTTAGCCGCTGCGATTGAACGTGGCGATGTTGCCGGCAATAAAACCCAAGCCAATGGTTTTGTCGCTTTTTATCAGCTTAACGGCACAGATGCACCGCAGTTTATCAGCGCGGTAGAAGTCGGCGCTTTACCCGATAACCTGGCATTTACCCACGATGGTAAAAACGTATTAGTAGCCAATGAAGGCGAGCCAAATCCAGCCTATACCTTAGATCCTGAAGGCAGTGTGGCGCTGATTGCAATTACTGACGGTAAGCCTGCAGCCACTGCGACTATTATCGGTTTTAGTGAATTTAATCAGGGCGGTGCACGAGCCAGTGAGATCACCCCAGACATTAAAATCAATGGCCCAATGGCGAGTGTGGCGCAGGATTTAGAACCTGAATATATCGCCATTAGCCAAGATAACCACCGTGCGTTTGTCAGTTTGCAAGAGAACAATGCCATTGCCGTAATTGATATCGCCAATGCCAAAGTTGCCAAGATTTTACCACTAGGCCTTAAGGATTACGGACTTGAAGTGAATAAAATTGATGCCAGTGACAAAGACAATCTTGTCAACCTGCAAAGCTACACAGGCGTCTACGGCATGTATCAACCCGATACTGTCGCGAGCTACCGTTGGAACAATACCGACTTTATCGTTACGGCCAACGAAGGTGATTCCCGTGATTATGCAGGCTTTTCTGAAGAAGCCCGCGCAGGGGATTTAGTGCTCGACCCTAATCACCCACAATTTGCCGCCGCAAAAGATAAAACGCAGTTAGCCCGCCTTAAAGTGACCACTAGCATGGGGGATGACGATAAGGATGCCGACTACGACAGGATAGTCAGCTTCGGTGCTCGCTCATTCTCGATTTGGAGCGCAGACGGTCAGCAAGTCTTTGACAGTGCGAGTGATTTTGAACGTATTACCGCGGCACTTTTAGGCAGCAACTTCAACAATAATAACGAAGAAAATAAAGGTGATAGCCGCAGCGATGACAAAGGACCAGAGCCAGAAGCCTTAGCCCTAGGTCAAATTGGTCAACGACTATATGCCTTTGTTGGTTTGGAGCGTACTTCAGGCTTTATGATCTATGACGTGACCAATCCCTTCGATGTGCATTTTATCGATTATGTTGTGAATCGTGATTTTGATGCCGACTTTGTTATCGATACTGATACGGGTGAAGTCAAAGGGGATGCAACAATGGCGGGTGATTTAGGGCCAGAAGGGATGAAATTTGTCAGTGCCGATAAAAGCCCTAACGGTAATCCTTTGTTAATCATAGGCAATGAAGTCAGCGGCACAACGAGTGTTTACCAACTAAAGATTAAATAATGGTGCGTTAGTGATTTATAGCTAATTGCTCCTTCATCATGCTTGTCAGTTACCTCAGCGCCAGTAGCATGTATGCTACTGGCGCTTTTTTATGCTCTCTAATTTTATAAATTAGCCATTTAGTGTGAATTTACTTCATCTGACATGGCGCATAAAAATTGGCTGAGTTCGGAGGTTTTTAAGCGCTATTACACCACCGAATAAGCATTTTGTACTAGGGAGAGAATCGTCGCCTCGATACACTCAATTGCATGTTGGAATTGAGCATCATTTTCGGCGCCACCAAGGCTTAAGCGAATAAAATTGTCATGGCAATTAAAGTCATCTCCGTTGCGGATCAAAATGCCTTTAGCGGCCAGTGCAGTGACAAGATGATGGGCCTTGATATCTTCTGGCAGTTGCAGCCAACCGTTCAGTCCTCGCCAAGTTTGGGCTAATCCCAGTCGTTCGCCCATGGCGATACAGAGACGTTGGCGTTGGCGAACTATGGTATCGCGATCGGCAGTGATTTGGCCTTTCTTAATCAACTGGCAGGCGATTTCAATATTCAGCGGCGATACCATCCAGCATTGGCTATGAATCGCGAGTCGCACTTGGGCGATAAGTGGTTCAGGCACCAGAATAAAACCTTGCCTTAGGCCGCCAGAAAACAATTTGGACAGGCTAGAAATATAAATCACCCGTGGGATAGCCAGCTGTTTTGCTAATTGCCACAGGGGCGAATGCCACTCTTCGGGTAAACAATAATTCACATCATCTTCAGTGATATAAAACTGATACTGCTCGGCCAATTCGAGGAGTTTTTTCCGCTGCGACTCACTGTATTGAATACAGGTAGGGTTTTGATTATTCAGGGTTAGATAGACTAACTTGGGATGATGGATTTGCACTAACGCCTCAAAGCGGGCGAGATCCACACCTTCATGGGTGAGGGGCACACCAATGCTGGTCACGCCGAGTTGCTTAGCGCAAATTCTCACGCCTGGATAACTGTATTGCTCGTGCAGCAGCACATCACCCGTCGATAAAAATGCACTCAAACAGGCAAAAATCGCTTGCTGGCCGCCATGGGTAAAGATCAGTTGTTCAGGCGTTTGTTGTATGCCGCGTTGGTTAAGCCATTGGTGAAACACTTGTTGGTGTTGATCTAATGGACTGGCGCGATAACCCAGTAACTGGCTGAGCTTTGTTGGGTCTTTTGCTAATTGGCTGAGGCAATCACTGAGGGTGCTGATTTGATCTGTGAGTGGCTGCTGGCAGGTCGCCATATTCAATTGTACGTTACCTATCTCTGGTACTGGTGAGGCGTTGACATAGGTGCCATCACCCACGCGTGCTTCAACGTAACCCCTTTGTTCCGCCAATGCATAGGCGCGGGTCACAGTGCCAATAGTGATACCTAAGGCATCGGCTAGGCGGCGCTGCGGTGGCAGTTTACTGCCTTGGGTCAACACCTTCTGCAAAATGCCTTGTTCTATCGCACTGACTAAGCGCTGATATTTAGGGCCTGAAAAAGCGTTTAGGTCTGGCGTCCAGATTGTACCCATGACAATAAATCCATTGATCTCTAATATTCTCCGTATATTATTTATCGCATCTATTTATGTCAATAAATGCATGCATACAATTTAAGGTGAATATGAATACTGCACTACTCTATGATCCACAATTATGGACCTTGATGGCTTCTGCCGCGTTGTTTTGTGCAACCATGACCATGACGCCCGGACCGAACAATATCCTCTTAGCGAGCTCTGGTGCACATTTTGGTGTGCTGCGCACTGTGCCGCACATTGCAGGGATCCGCTTGGGTTCGACTTCTTTACACCTTGCGGTGTTATTTGGGCTTGGCACCTTGTTTGAAGCATTACCGATATTGCACCAAGTATTGAAATATTTCGCTTTGGCGTATTTGCTGTATCTCGCGTACAAATTAGTGACGTCGCCAGTGCAGAGCACGCATCTTGATGACGGCCGAAAACCTATGACCCTGATTGAGGCCGCCTTATTCCAATGGATTAACCCTAAGTCTTGGATGTCGACAATTACCCTGTGCAGCGCATTCACATTAGGCGGCGATGGCTTTTGGCTCAGTGCCTTTCTTGGGGTATTAACCTTTAACTTAGTGGGATTTCCGGCGTCATTTACTTGGGTGTTTGTCGGTGCGGCGATCAGTAAGAAACTCAATACCGATAGACGTAAGCGTCATTTTAATTGGTTTATGGGCAGTTTACTTTTAGTGTCACTGCCGATGATATTGCGCTAACTTAGTGTTTATTCAGCGCCTAACTCCATAAATATTCTGAGGAAAATACTCGCGTAATGATTGGCTTTATGCCATAACCAACATACTATTGCTGGCTTTTAGGTAATGACCTTTTCGCTGAATATTTTCAGTCTCGGTTATACTGATTAGTGCTTATCTTGATGGTGTGTATGGAGGTTGCCGAGTGAAGTTCCCTAGTTTGATTTCGTTTATGCCGGGATTGGCGCAATTATTACAATATGAAAAGCAATGGCTTAGGGATGATGTGCGCGCAGGCTTGTCCGTTGCCGCTGTGGCACTCCCTGTCGCCATTGCCTATGCCCAGCTCACTGGCGTCAATGCTGCTGTGGGTTTGTACTCCTGCGTTTTGCCTATGCTGGTATACGCGCTATTTGGCACCTCAAAGCAATTAATCGTGGGTCCAGATGCGGCGACCTGCGCCGTTATCGCCGCCGTTGTTACGCCCCTCGCTGCGGGTGATAGCATGAAGCACTGGCAGTTAGTCATGACCATGACGGCCATGACAGGCTTTTGGTGCTTGATCGCGAGCCGTTTTAAGCTGGGTGTGCTCGCTGACTTTCTGTCAAAGCCGATTTTGATGGGATTGCTGAACGGGGTCGCGATCACCATTATCGTCGGACAATTTTCGAAGATTTTTGGTTTTACCTTCGACGAGCGCTATTTAATCGAACGCCTCAGCGGCGCCCCTTCTTATTTATCAAAAACCCATTGGCCGACGTTGATTATGGGGATTGTGACGCTCGCGACCTATGCCTTAGTGAAACGGTTTCGTCCACAATGGCCCGCATCTATGTGCGCGATGGCGATGGCGGCATTCCTTGTTTGGGTATTTAACCTGACGAGCTTTGACATTAGCGTTGTCGGGGAGGTGACCTCAGGACTACCTTCATTCCAAGCACCGGCTTTTGATTTGGGGATCGCCCGTGAGTTGGTGGTGCCTGCGCTCAACTTAGCCATGGTGAGCTTTGTGAGCATGATGCTGACCGCCCGAAGTTTTGCGGCAAAAAATGGTTACGATATAGATGCAGATAAAGAATTCAGGGCGTTAGGTTTAGCCAATATCGCATCTGCCATCTCCCAAGGGTTTGCGGTGAGCGGCGCCGATTCCCGAACTGCGGTGAACGATGCCAATGGCGGCAAGAGCCAGTTAGTGTCCATCATTGCTGCGGTATTGATTGGCGTTGTGGCGCTGTTTTTTACTGCGCCGTTGAAGTACATCCCTAGCGCAGCATTAGGGGTGGTATTGGTGATTGCCTCTATTTCGCTTATCGATCTTAAGTCGCTGTGGAATCTGCGTGTGCGCGATAAGTCAGCTTTCTTGCTTGCGTGTATTACCTTGTTCTCCGTGCTGTTTATTGGGGTGATTCCTGGGATCACTTTGGCCGTGTTACTGGGGTTATTCCAGTTCCTTGCTACGGTAATGCGCCCCACGGATCAAGTGCTTGGCTTAGATCATAACGGCGTTATCCGCAGCGTCGATGATTCGGGTAAAGCTAAATCTGTTCCTGGCGTGTTTATGTATCGTTTTAATTCACCGTTAACTTATTTTAATGCGACGTATTTTAAGCGCCGTTTACTGGAAAAGTTTATTCGGGAATCTGAGCCGGTCGATTGCATCATTATTGATGCCGTGCCTTGTTTTACCCATTTAGATTTAAGTGTGATGGCCATGTTGGCAGATTTACATCAATTGCTTAAAAAGCGTGGAGTACGCTTAGTGCTTGCGGGGCGTAAACGACAGATGCTGAGTTGGTTCGAGCAAGCGGGTATGCAGACAGGGGAAGGCGGCATTCTGATCCGGCCAGATTTGTATCTCGCCCTTAAAATGAATCAAAGCTATAAACAAGCCTTGGCTGAAGGGCAAGCGCCTGTGATCCAAAAAGTCCCCGATGACGCTGTGCTGTTGCATAGCCATTTATAGCGAATGATTTAAATTTTAAGGTTTTGTAAAAGAGGAATCATTAAAATAGCGCAGCCTAAGCTTGCGCTATTTTTTTGCGTGTTTCAGTACTTGTTTAAGTGCTTGTAAGTATTTATTTAAATGCTTATTTATGTGCTTTGAATTGGGCGGGTCAATGATGCGGTAGCAAGTGTTGTCGCCCAATGTGATGGTGTTTGACGGCTTAGTCTTTGAGAATTCTATCGAGGGGAATAAAACCGTGATAACCGTAATATCCCATAGGGCCGAGGATCAGACTGAGTAGGCACCATAACCATTTTTTGTTGGTGCTGAGATCCACTTTACTCTTGAAGGCTCGAAGGGCGAAAAGAAAATGCAGTAGCATCAGGCCCCCAAGCATAATAATGATATTGATATCCATATGTTCCAACTGCCTTATCCTTGTGTTCTATCATTCACGCCTTTGAAAGACATTAAGCGCGGTTACATTTATCTTGAGAAGCTTGTCTAGTGACCGGTAGCTAAATTAGCCACCTCACTAACTGTCAAATACCTTACTCGAATATTTTACCAATGGCTATAACATAAAATAAAAATAATCTTTAAATCTTATTGGCTTACATGTCTCCTAACAAGCAAGTTGGAGAATGGCTAGCGTCCCAGATCACATATTTTTCCATCGCTCGAATAAATATTTCACTCGAAATGAGGTTTTCTAGCCAAGCGGCGAGTCGCGGAAAATCATCGCTCAGTGCACGTTTAAGATCCACTGCGGCAAATTGGCGTATAAAAGGCACGATGGCGTAGTCCGCAAGCCGAGGTGTATCGGCAACTAAAAAGGAGTGTTGTCCTAAGCATGCTTCAAGTTGCGTGAGGAAATGGCTCGCTTGCTGGTAATAGTCAGATTGCGTTTGTTCAGGGTAACGGTCAGCATATTTATAGCGGTCGAGCCATGGCTTAAATTGCTGATCATTTTGCGCAATAAGTTGCGCCATTTTATCTGCAATTACAGGGCTTTGCTGACATAGCAGATCTAAGGGATCAGCTTGCGTGAGTGCCCAGCGCATGATCTCGAGACTTTCGGCAATCACTTCGCCATTGGCTAGCACTAATACCGGCACTGTCCCTTTGGGTGAAGCGGCCAGCATTTGCGCTGGTTTAGCTTTAAGGGTGATTTCGCGGACTTCAACATTGCATTGGGCGAGTAAGAGTCCCAAACGCGCTCGCATGGCATAGGGGCAACGGCGAAAAGTGTATAAAACGGCAAGAGCCATTAGGATTTCCTCTACTGTGCGGCGCTAATGCGACGCAAGTTGGTGCGATGAACACTGATGTCGGCTTGTGTCTTCTACATATACATGCTTATTGACGACGCGAGTGTGCCAATACGAATGCCGCGTGCCAATCAGGCAGTGTGCAAAGGGTGCAGATGGTAACGCTTTCATATTGAAATTTCTGCTTAATTTGCCAGCTGAAAATGTTTTTTCTGACCTCTGTGCGTAAAGAATTAAAGACCCTGCATTTTATCTGTGTTTATCTTGCTGTGACTCAGGTAGAATTCCGCGCTATTTTGGGATCTGTAGCCAGTCTACAGATGATTGATTTGTTTATGCACTGGAAATTAAGTTCCAGCTAGCAAAGAGGGTGTTATGACTAAAGTCGTCGTGTGTGCGTTATATAAATTCGTGTCTTTACCGCATTTTGAATCTATCCGAGCGCCACTGCTCGCTATGATGGAACAGGCCGAGATCAAAGGCACTCTGCTCCTCGCAAGCGAAGGGATTAATGGCACAGTTGCCGGCACCCAAGAAGCGATCGAAGCACTATTGCTTTGGCTTAATAGCCAAAACGGTCTAGACAATATTGTTCACAAATTGTCATTCGACGATGAAATGCCGTTCTACCGCACTAAAGTCAAACTGAAAAACGAAATCGTCACTATGGGCGTTGAAGGCATTGATCCACTTAAAGTGGTTGGCACTTATGTTAAGCCTCAAGATTGGAATGCGCTGATTTCTGATCCTGACGTGATTTTAGTCGACACCCGTAATGACTATGAAGTGCAAATCGGCACTTTTAAAAATGCCGTTAACCCTGTGACTGAAACCTTCAGAGAATTCCCTGAATATGTGAAGCAGAATCTTGATCCTGCTAAACATAAAAAGGTTGCCATGTTCTGTACTGGTGGTATCCGCTGTGAGAAATCAACCGCGTATTTGAAAGAGCAAGGCTTTGACGAGGTGTATCATCTCGAAGGCGGCATCCTTAAATACCTTGAAGAAGTCAAAGCAGAAGAAAGTCTGTGGGAAGGCGAGTGCTTCGTGTTCGATAATCGCGTCGCGGTTAACCATGACTTGAAGAAAGGCCAATACGATCAATGTAATGCTTGCCGTATGCCAATCACTGAAGCTGAAAAACAGAGCCCTGCCTATGTGCAAGGTGTCAGTTGCCCACATTGTATCGATAAAATTTCTGACGAGCAGCGTAAACGTTTTGTTGAGCGTGAGCGCCAAGTGAATCTGGCAAAAGCCCGTAACGAAGCGCATATCGGTAGCGATGTGAATCAAGTGATTGAAGCGCGCCGCGAGAAAAAAGAAGCGCAGCGTCGACTCGCCGCCGAGAAAAATAACGCGAAAAAATCGCAAGTGCTTTAACTTTATATTTCATTGGATTAGCTGCTAGTTAGTCATGAGTTTGCACTGAGTTCGTTTCTCGTTCAGGCAGCTCATACATTGCTCTCGATTTGAATATAGTTTGCACTATGGCCCGACTCGTTCGGGCCATTTTTTTATGCCGATTTTAGTTTTAGTGTGAATGTACATTAACCCATTATTTAACTCATTATTTATCATAGCGCTATGCCGAAAATCTTAAATTTATGATAACTTTCAGTCGCTAGTATTAAAAAAATAAAGTCGAGTGCCATTAAACGAAAGGGAGCGATTCAGTGCAAGGTAGGCAAAGCGCATGAGCATTTGGAAAGAGCTATACGATATTTTCGATAAGGAACGCAGTCGCTGGCAACAATCGAGCGCCAGTAAGCAGGCGATTGCCTTTGAGTTAAAAGCCAATTTGGGCTTTCTGGCCGATGCGTTAAGCAGCGGTTTATCGCAAAGTGCGATCGCCAGCGGTTTAGAATGCAGTATTTTTGAGGCAAAACTGAAAGAGGGTGCTGTACTCACTGCGTTAAATCGCCGTAAAGTGACCCTGAAGTTTATTGGCGAATTTGCCGAGTTTGCTAAGTATGTCGGTAAAGAGAACGACGCTTTAGTCGAGAATGCTTACTCTAAAATTAAATCACTGCAGAAATTAGTGGCAGCCGAGCCCAATAAAAGCCACGATCTGAGGATTAAATCCCTGTTTCGCTTCTTAGTCTTTTTAGTGGCACACCTTGAGGAGCAGCCATTGAGTCGCACATCAGCGAAAAAAGCTGAAGGTTGATGCGTGGGCAAGCTTGTGATTAATACGATTGGTATAAGAGACAAAAAAGGCGCTTATGGCGCCTTTTCTATGTTTGCTAACGTTATTGCTCAGCTTTTTAGCGCAGTCTTTAAGAGGCGTGTTTACGAATCATCTTTCAACACACTCTTTAAAGGCCAATATTGAGTTTAGCCCTTAGGTGGCTCATCTGTTTTATTGGCTTCTGAGTCCGCAGAACTTGGTTTGTTTGAAGCCGCATCTGCGTCATTCTCTGCTGCCGAAGGCTCAGCAGTAGGCTTTATCTGTTTATCTTTACCATGTTGACCGAACTGCGGCAGTTTGAACTTAGCACTGTACTTCAACGCGGCAAGATTACTGGCGATGACACCGACGATCAAAATAATAATGATCCAGACTTCTAAGGTCGACATACTCAGCTCCTGTTTCGAATAGACTCGCGCGCAAGACACTCGGGTGATTAATCAACCGCTAAACGTTGCTCACATTTACGAATATCTTCTGGCGTATCAACTTCAATAGAATCAAAGGCGCTAATGGCGATTTTGATTTTATGACCATATTCTAATGCACGTAATTGCTCGAGTTTTTCCAGATCTTCTAGACGACCTAATGGTAGGGCGGCGAAGGCTTGGACGAATTTGCGGGTATAAGCATACACACCTAAGTGCTTATAAACGGGGTAATCTTGGGTGTCGCGGCCAAAAGGAATACGCGAACGAGAGAAATACAAGGCATAGTTGTTGTTATCGAACACCATCTTCACATGCATAGGGTCGTCAAGCTCGGCTTTATTAACGATTTCAAAGCCTAAGGTGGCCATTTCAAACTCACCTGGGTGACGCTCGAAGAGACTGATGACTTGCTCGATGGATGTTGGATCAATAAGGGGTTGATCGCCCTGTAGGTTGATCACTAAGTCGTCATCTTTCAGTCCCAGTTGGTTTATCGCATCATTGATACGATCTGTACCCGATGCCGCTTCTGGGCTGGTCATGACCACTTTGCCGCCAAAACCTTCAACGGCCGCTTTAATGCGGTCATCATCGGTAGCAACATAAATATTGGTGAGGCCTTTGGCTAACGACGCGCGTTCATACACGTGTTGGATCATTGGCTTGCCGTTAATCGGGGCTAAGGGTTTGCCCGGGAAGCGGCTTGAACCGTAACGAGCCGGGATTAACAGAGTCACATTCATCAAATTATCCTACTTTTATCAAAGATATACAGTGTAGAAATACAATGCATATAGACAAAAGGGCTCACAATTGAGCCCTTTTAATATGTGTTAGAGCTTAGATGCGACGGAACAGGGCAGTCAACATTTCGTCTGTGACTTTCTCTTCCCAACCTGCGCCGTAAACGTTAGCCCATAGTGGACCCATGCTCTTAGTCACGGCAACCATTTTCGCTATGGTTTCGTCTGGCAGATCTTTACAGATGTTCTTCGGCAGTGTGATGTTGTGTTTCTTCATCATCAAACGGAACTCTTCAACACCTTCTGGATAGAATTCTTCTAACACGTCAAAGGCGATACAGTTGCCGATACCGTGGTGGTAACCCAGGATATAAGACAGACCGTAAGAAACCGCGTGACAGGCACCCACTTGGCTATAGGCTATGCTCATGCCGCCCATGAAAGACGCCATCATCAGCTTGTCGTCTTTATCTACATGGTCGTCTAAGTACACTTGGCGACATAAATCCATGGCTTTTTCAGCGTAGGATTTAGAGAACTCGTTTAAGAAGGTACCTTGTAAAGATTCAACACAGTGGATATAGCAATCCATACCTGTGTAGAACCATTGGTCCGTTTCAACGCCTTCGATTAACTCAGAATCCATGATGATTTGATCGAATACTGTGTAATCTGAGTTCAGACCTAGCTTACGCACTGGACCACATAACACGGCGGTGCGTGACGCTTCTGCACCAGTACCGGAAATCGTTGGGATACCAATGTGGTGTACCGCTGGGTTCTTGATCAAGTCCCAACCTTGGTACATGGCAGAGCCACCTGGGTTGGTCAGCATCAGCGATACCGCTTTAGCCACGTCCATGGTTGAACCGCCACCTAAACCCACTACACTGACAGGCAGTTTGCTATTAAAAGCTTGAACTTGCTCAGTTAACGTGTCGATTTGAATGGTGCTTGGCTCTTCATCAACGTTAACCCAAATCACCATGTCTTGTGCTTTAGCTGGGATACGGCCCTCAAGGGCTTTGCCTTGATGCACGTCATCGACTAAAAACACCACGAAGTCGTCGGCGGTTTTACGTTCAGCAGCTAACACTTCATCCAATTGGACGAATGAGCCACGGCCGAAGATCATTTTTTCAACTACTTTAAAATTCTTAAAACTCATTGCAACAAACTCCCGTAGAATTATTGGGCAAATGCTTTCTTGATGTTTTCGATACGCTCAGCGATCTGAGCATCGGTCCAAGACAACTTGATGAGCATAGAAATGGTGCGGCTCATAATGGCATCGGATTTAGGCACAGAAACTTGAGTATAGTCAGGTCTGTCGGCGATTAATGTGATTGGCAACGCAGCAGATGCCTTAAGCTCCTGAATGTGTTTCCAGTTTTTCAAATAATGCCAGTTGTTTACATACCAGTAGAAGCAGCCATCGACGCCGTTTTCAGCCAGTTTTTTGCTGATTTCAATAGTACGCGCTTCGGTTGGCAACATAAAGGTTAAGAAGCCTGCTGAGTCGCCTTCTGGATCGGGGATCAGGCGGAAGGTCACTTCTGGGATAGCAGCGGCCATCGCATCTTTAATGGTCTTTTTGTTTTTACGTTGGATATCGATAATGGTATCGAGTTTACGTAATTGCGCTAACCCTAAGGCGGCGTTCATTTCTGAAATACGGAAGTTCAAGCCAATGATAGGGTGTGACTCAGCGCCGCGGTCTTTACCAATGTGGTCATGGCCGTGATCGGAGAACATGTGCGCGTTGTTGTAGATTTCAGTGTTATTGGTAATCACAGCGCCACCTTCACCACAGGTGATGGTTTTGACTGAATCGAATGAGTAACAACCCACATCACCGATAGTACCTAAGGCTTGGCCCTTGTAGCTGCCACCAATGGCTTGGCAAGCATCTTCTAAAATCTTGATGTTATGTTTTGCACAGACGGCTTTGATCTCGTCCATCTTCGCCATAGAACCACACATATGCACTAAGTTAATCGCTTTAGTACGTGGGGTAATCGCGGCTTCAATACCTTCTGGAGATAAACACAGTGTCTCGTCGATTTCGGCAAAAATGGGGATCGCGCCTGCCATAAAAATCGCTTCAACTGAGGCAACAAAGGTAAAAGGTGGCACGATAACTTCGTCGCCAGCGCCAATGCCCGCAGCCATCATGGCCGTTTGCAGTGCAGCGGTACCGCTTGATAAAAGGTGAGCATGCTTCACGTTCATTTTCTCGCAGAGCAATTGCTCCATATCGCGAGTCTTCCAGCGATCATTACGCATATGGTCGAAGTTGTAACGGAAGGTAAAACCGTTTTCCATAACGTCAGCGACTTCCTGCTTCTCTTCAGGACCAAATAATTCAAAACCGGGCATGGAAGGTATCTCCTTAGAATATGTCGCGCATAGGTCGCGCTGCAATTAACTGGCGGATTATAACTGGGGTAATAGACCCTTGCGATGTTTTATTGCTGAAAATTGCCATGGAAAAAGAAAAACCTGCACAGGTGCAGGTTTTATCTGAGCATAGATGACACTCAGCTAAGGGTTAAAAGCCTAGATTCAGGCCGTTAGCGTGGATTGGCTAAGCCGTGTTCGCGATCGACAGTGACATCTAAATCTGTCAGTAAACCGTTATCAATGCCGTAAATCCAGCCGTGTACTGCGACTTCTTGGCCGCGATCCCAGGCTTCTTGCACTATGGTTGAACTGGTGACGTTGGCAACCTGCTCAATCACGTTGAGCTCGCACAGGCGATCAAAACGTTTGGCTTCATCCATCTGTTTTAATTCATCTTGATAGATACGGTAGATATCACGTAAATGCCCGAGCCAGTTATCGATAAGGCCTAAGCGTTGCTGACCCATGGCCGCACGCACACCACCACAGCCGTAGTGACCCACCACCATAATGTGCTTCACCTTGAGCACATCAACGGCGTATTGCAGCACAGATAAGCAGTTAAGATCGGTATGGATCACCATGTTGGCAATATTGCGGTGAACAAAGACTTCGCCCGGCATAAGATCGATGATTTGGTTAGACGGTACGCGACTATCTGAGCAACCAATCCACAGGTATTCAGGATGTTGCTGTTTAGCTAATTGCTCAAAAAAATCAGGATTTTCTTGACGTATACGTCCGGCCCAGCGGCGGTTGTTGTCGAATAAAGGTTTGAGTAGTTTCATTTTAACCTATTGTTTTATTGACATATAAAATGTCTTCTCATGCTCTAATTCATGCAAGCAGCACATTTTTAGCAAGAGTATACCAGCAAAATTGTTTCTGCTGGTCTATCCAATTAAGGTTTGAATCGGGATATTGAGAAATCGAGATTATTTTTTATTAATAGTACTGCAAATGGATAGCTCCTCTCTGGGGATTCGAGCGCCATTTGCGGGTGTGTTTGGGGTTAATATCGCGCTAATACTGAGTGAAAATCTTGTCCGCCAGAGATTTAGGCGGACAAGGATGATGCAGTATGGGTTAGAACTTACTGATCACTTTTACGCTATCGTTCACTTCGCTGACGTCAACAAACCCGATCATATTCGGATTGGCGGCAATCAATGAGAGCATTTCAGCGCTCGAGTCGACGACTTTTGGCGGTTGGCCTTGGCCTGAAAAGACCAGTTTTGACCAATAGGCTTTGAGCTGACTCTCGGTTTTATTGAGGATTTGCTTCACGAAGGCATCACGAGCGGGTGAGCCTTCGGGCTGATCGAGCGCAACCACAGTCCCTCCATTGGGGAAAGACTTGAGTTTACCTAAATAGATACGTGAAATATCCGCAGCACTAATTTCGGATGTATTTGAAGGATGTACCACGACGGCAATTTCGGCTTGCACACAGGCACTGCCAAGCAAAAGCGCACTGGCGACTAAGGTTTTCATCATCAACCGAGATCTTATTAATAGTTTCATGTTTAACTCCTTAAAAAACTAAGTCTATTGCCATACTCAGCAACTGTTCATCGGAGGACGGTTTGTCATTGCTGTAGTTGGTGTACTCCAGTTTTAGCGCGGCTGAGGGATGGAAATCCCAGCGTGTACCTATGATGTAGTAGGAGCTGTCTTCTTGCTGTGCTTCAAGCGCCGCTTTAGTACCAAAAACCAGAGGCGCTAGCGCAGCTTGGTTTGCTGGTGGCAGGCTATTGTATAGCGGTAACATGCCATCATAGGCATCGTATTGTGGATCGTTTTTATCGATACCGTAGGTTAAGTGGAAGGTGAAATCTTTATAGCGGATCCCGCCGGAAACAAAGGCCGAATCTTGGATGTTAAAACTGCTGGGGTCGACGTCAATGCGGGTGTATTCCGCCAACACGAACCATTTACCCGCATCATATTTAACGTTAGCGCCGATAAGTAACGCGCTGTCGTTAATGGGTAAAAGATCATCGACCACTTGCTGACTAAATAACCCTGTTTGGGCAATCGCATCGCCTAGGCCGAGCAGAGCGGGTAACTCGTAGGAGAAATCGGTCACTATGCCAATATTCAAGCCGTACTCAAATCCAGAGGTCACAAAGTTAAAGTTCATTATGTGGCCCTTGGCGGAGAAGGGTGCGGGAGGTGTTGATGAACCTATAGGTGCGTAGTCGGAAACGGAAGTGGTGATGTATTTATAGGTCAACCCGACTTCGGTATCGCCCCATAAATCGGAATACACTAAACCGACACCTTCGCCTGAATTAAACGGCAACGAATAAACGCCGCGGGGCGGGGTGATCCAATGATAGGCATAGCCTACGTCAATATAATCAGAGTATTTATACAGGTTAAAGCGCTGGCGGCCCGCCATGAGCATCAGTTTGTCGCTGATGTCATAGGAGATATAAGCCCATTCAAATTCGGCACTGTAATCGTTATTGCCTCGGGATAGCACTTGCGCCGTGGCTCTTAAGCCACTGCCCAGATCGGCGGTAAATTGTAAGGCAACTTTTGAATCGTTATTAAAGTTGAGCTCTTTGTCATAGTCATAATAGCTTTTATCGTCACTGAGACTCGAACCCGCGACAATAGAGGCAAATCCATTTATTTGAACATCGGCATAAAGAGACGGAATATAAAGTGTGCTGAGCACGCAGAGGGCAACTGTACTTTTTCTCATGGCAGAATACCTTGTTGAGGGAATACAGTAATAAAGGTAGTTGATAAATGGTAGATTTCACCTTTATGCAACATTTTTTGAGACGTTGACATCAAAATGGTGATTTATACTTGTTAATGCTGATTTAACGGTGGAGTCTTGGAAAACTAGGCGAGCTAACCTGCGGTGCTAAATCAAGTAAAGCCTAATATATTCATGGGTTAAACAGGGGGTGAACGTGGATTTGGTATTGAGGGTATTGGTTAAGCCGAATAGCCATCTTCAAGATGCACATGCCCACACCTTGAAGATTTTATTTAGCGACGGTATTTAGTGACGGTATTTAGCAACAGATTAGTGATGTTTAGCGAGAAAATCGGCTAAGTGTTGATTGATAAATTCGGCTTGTTCAAGGGTCGAGATATGTCCCGCCGCAGGAATATGCACCAGTTGACTGCCATCGATGGCATCACTCATTAGGTAGCTTTCGAGCACACTGCGCGCTTTATCCTCAACGCCCGCCATGATGAGGCAGGGGAGTGTAAATTGCTCCGCACATTCCATGGTATCGCGGCGACCAAAAATAATTCGTCCAAGTTTCACTATCGTGGGGATTTTTTCTGCTGAGATTGTGGCAAGTGAGTGTTCAAAGCCAGCGACCAGTTCAGGTGTGTTATGCGCGGCATTATTTGCGAAGAACAAAGGTGAAATCGCACTGATAAGCGGCGCAGGAATCGCCTTAGCGGCGGTAATCATATCCAGCATGCCATCATATTTCGCGCGGGTCACTTCGGGTTCAAAACCGATAAAACTGTCGATCATGACTAAGGTTCTCACCCTTGCTGGTGCTTTCAGTACCAGTTCGGCCCCCCACATTGCACCTACTGAAAGTCCGATAACACTAAAGTCAGTGATGTCGAGATCATCCATTAAGGCCAACATGTGATCGGCAATATCGAGCAGGGTTTTACCATTATCGGGCAGTAGATCTGACTGACCATGACCCCACAGTTCTGGCACGATACAGCGGTAATGGGCACTTAGCGCGGCAATTTGAGGCGCCCACATGGCGCTATCCCACAAATAACTGTGACCAAACAAGAGTACAGGGCCTGTACCGACATCAAGGTAACTTAATTTACGATCGGCAATCATGAGCTGCTGACGGTGTGAAGAAAAATCCATAAAGCCTACTTAATCAAATATATCGTTATGTTAAGCCGTATTCTGGCGCCCATTTTGGCGATAGATCGCTGGGCTTAACCTTTACAAAAATCTGCGGCGAATATCCCACAGCTAAGGCTGAGCGATACGCAGCACGTATTCATCCACTAGATAGTCTAATCGGGCGAGTACCGCATCTTTGAGCAACATATCACTGTTTTCTAAAAGGATTGCCAGCTCGGCACGATCGAACTGTGGCAACAATAATTGCGCAACAGGGAAATAGCTGATGTGCCAAGGCTCAGGACTGACCGCGCTTTGCCCCTGTTGAAACGGGAAATAAAAGCCAAAATCATGGGCATTTTCCACCAGCCAAGCATGCAATTTTGCGCAGGGACCAGTTTGGTCATATTCAGCTTCGATAAGGCGAAGGGCTTTGACATCAATTTGATCCGCATCGAACACATCGAGATCTGTGCCCCAGTGGTGACGTGAAGCGCCGGGCAGCGCCGACCAGAGTAAAATCAAGTCGACGATGGCATCGTCACTTAAACCTTTTATGCTCACCGCTTGCTCGTTGGCATCCAATACCGCGCGTTTACCACTGGCTTTGGCATTCCAAATCGCCAGTTGTCGCTCAAAAGGGCGGTGGGCAGAGCAGATGGCGAGTGCTATGCCCGCATCTTTGGCTTTTTCCGCCATAGCATTAAAGGCGATGGCGGTGTTCGCTTCGATCCAAAAGCTATGATATCCAAGGTGATACGGACTTAAATATTCCACCAATTCAGTGGCGTTTAAGCCGTAAAGTCTTGCGGTTTCGGGGCGGATCTCGAGGTGTGTTAGCACAATAGTTGTTCCAAAATCACTTCATAACACAGGGCTAGCTGCTCAAGGTCGTCCACTTTAACGCATTCATTCACTTTATGAATGGTGGCGTTCACTGGGCCAAGCTCTAACACTTTAGCACCCGTTGGCGCGATAAAGCGTCCGTCCGATGTGCCGCCTGTGGTTTGAGGATCTGTCTCATAGCCTGTGACTTGGCGAATAGCAATACGGGTCGCGTCAAGCAGTGGGCCATCGCCGGTTAGAAATGGCAGGCCATTGAAAATCCAGCTGATATCGTAATCTAGCTCGTGGGCTTTCAATAAGGCTTCAACCCGCTCAATCAAGATTTCGGCGGTCACCTCGGTGGAGTAACGGAAGTTAAACATCACGTCCAGTGCGCCGGGGATCACATTCGATGCGCCGGTGCCGCCATTGATATTGGCGATTTGGAAGCTGGTGGGCGGAAAGAACTCATTACCATTATCCCAGTGCATTTGACTTAGCTCGGCCAAGAAAGGCGCGGCTTTGTGGATTGGATTATCGGCAAGGTGTGGATAGGCCACGTGGCCTTGAATGCCTTTCACGGTTAAGTTGCCGGTTAAACTGCCGCGGCGACCATTTTTGACCACATCACCCAGCTTTAGGGTTGATGAGGGTTCGCCGACTAATGCCCAGGTGATCTTCTCGTTGCGCGCTTCTAAGGTATCAATGACTCGCGTCGTGCCGTTGATGAACGGACCTTCTTCATCACTGGTGATCAAAAAGGCGATAGAGCCATGATGATCGGGATGTTTAGCCACAAAGCGTTCGGTGGCAATGATCATCGCCGCCAGTGAGCCTTTCATGTCCGCTGCGCCGCGGCCATATAAGTAGCCATCAATGATGGTGGGCACAAAAGGCGGCGTGTGCCAGCGGCTCACATCGCCCGTTGGCACAACGTCTGTGTGGCCGGCAAAACAAAAAACGGGGCCTTCATTACCACGGCGAGCCCACATATTGGTGGTGTCTTCAAATACCATAGGTTCGATATTAAAGCCGATGGCGCTGAGTCTTTCAGCCATTAAGGTTTGACAGCCTTCATCAAGCGGCGTCACCGAAGGGCGGGTGATCAGCGCTTTTGTTAGTTCCGTTACGGGATAATCATCGGCTAGCATCATAGTGAAAATACTCTTTTATAGGCGGCTTCATCAAAGCCAATCAGCACTTGTTCACCGACGACCAAGACGGGGCGTTTGATCAGTGTCGGTTGCGCCAGCATAAGTTGAATGGCTTTGGCTTGATCGATATCGGTTTTATCTGCGTCACTGAGTGCACGAAAGCTAGTGCTGCGCTTATTGAATACGGTTTCCCAGCCTGAGGCTTTACACCAGAATTCGAGGTCTTCTTGACGTAGGCCGTCATCTCTAAAATCATGGAAGTGAACTGGAAGTTGATGATTTTCAATCCATTTGCGTGCTTTACGCACTGTATCGCAATTCTTAATACCGTAGAGGGTCAAAATGATGCTCCAGTGTGGATGGACGCTTGGCTGGCAAGCATTGATTTTGCTGGCATTGTGGCATTGTGCGCCGCATGTCACAAGTAGGATGTGTCGCTGAGATAGCGTGAGGGGAAAAATGACAGTGCATCCGCCTTTACATGCCTGCTGTTGCGGGGTGGAAGCGTTATCTGAGCATGGGGGAAAGTCTGTTCGTTTGTATTAAAAACAGGCTAAAGGCTTAAGCGTCACTTAAGTTTTCCGCTCTAATGTTTAAGCGTGTAATCGTTGTCATTAGTTGAGGGGAATCATCATGAATATCGCCAATGTGGGACAATCATCTGCGAGCATGCAGTCATCATCGATACAAGCTCAACAGAAACAAGCCAATATCTCGCCTCAGAAAGTAGAGGAAGTGAATGAGTCATCCCAAGAGCGCGCGAAAGAGGCGGGCAAAGGGGAGTCAGTCGACACTTTTGCTTAAGTTGAAATAATGATATTTACTATTTATATCTCTAATTGTTGCGCTTTATATTGCAGTTAAGATTGCACTTAAGGGCGATAATAAGGGCGATAATTAGAGCAGCAGTCAATTTTTTGAACGTTACGAGAGGCGGTAACAAACTACCGCTATCTCGCTGATTAGATGTTAGGAAGTTGAGCTAGCGCAAATTTTGGATCTGCTACTTTTACTGCTGGGGATTATTCCTGACATTAGGTTTAAGCCATAGATTTGTTGCATCTCTAACCCTATATTTTGCCAATTTGAATAAAACGAATCTGAATTAGAACTCCCAATTTAAATCAAAATCATAGCGAATGCCTAAGGCGATAATAGTGTCATCTTCGCGTTGATCATTATTTTGTTGTAAGTATTCTAAATGTGTACGGACATTTGCCGCAATTTGCCATTCTAAGGTGAGGTTATAGCCATCATAATCCTGACTGCTAGTATCTTCTATCCCATCTTTAAACCAAAAATACCCTAATTTTAGCTTATAGGCGTTAGCAAAAGGGATAGCCAGTGCACTGTCAAAAGTACTACCAGTGCGGTTGACTGCAGTTTCAAACTCGTAATCTTTAGCTTGATAGCCAACAGCAGCATATATACCAGAGCTAAACTCATATGAGATAACCGCGCCTGTCAGTTGTTCTTTTCCAGTTCTATTCGCGTTGGCATAGACATCTTGTTGTAAATATGCGGCGCCTAAGTGTAATCCATTCTTGTCAAAACCGGCGCCGACATTAATAGTATCAGCGCCGCTGCCACCAGAGTTGCCATCAAAAATTGCAGAAGCCATTACAGTAACGGGTTTGAGTTTCAGTTCGTATATCAAAGCATTATTAACAAAGAATGGACTCTCTTGGTTGTAACCAAACGGGCTATTTGCATTATTAAAAATATCAATATACTCAGCGACTAAAGTGTATTGCACTGGCCGTTGACGTCCAAAGGTTATCTGACCAAAGGGAGAGCCTATTCCGGCGAATGCGAGGCGCGCCTCACCGAATCGACCATTATCATCGAGGCGAATCTTCCATTCTCCTTGGGCAATAGCATGCCAATTTGGGGCAAACTCGGTATCAGCTTTGACCCCTAAACGAGAGAGGGCATCACCTATATCCCATACATCGTCTGCTTTGTCTTGGTATTCTAAGGTTGGACGCAGCGAGCCGTAGAGAGAAAAGTGGCTATTGCGTAAGGAGGATTGCATTGATGGACTGGTTTGTGCAGCTTTCGCTTGTTGCTCCAATTCCTTCACTCTTTGCTCTAGCTGCTGCAGTCGATCTGACTCTTCCGTTTCTTGGGCATTAGCCTGTAGCGGTATTTGAAGAATAGTGCCTAGTACGAACAATGCGATTCTGCTCATGATGAGTACCTTTATTAAGATTTCCACCGTAAGTCATGGATGAATCCATGACTTACTATACCTAAACAATGAATTTATTAAGGATGGTATCTTGCTCTTTGATGTGCTGAGTTTGCGTATGCATAGCCGTATTGGCATGAATAACAGTGTCTGATACTTGGACAGATAAATCTTTAATTCTAATGGTATTATTATTAATTTCTTCGGCAACTAAACTTTGTTCTTCGGCTGCAGAGGCTATCTGTAGATTCATATCGCTGATCTGCAATATTGCTTCACGAATTTTGTCTAACGCGGTATTCGCACCTTGGGCGAGTGTGACCGCATCTTTTGCATTATCTTTACTTTGACTCATGACCTCTGCAACAGCCCTTGCTCCTGTTTGGAGTTGCTCTATCATGTTACGGATTTGAGTTGTAGATTGTTGAGTCCTTTGGGCGAGGGTTCTGACTTCATCTGCGACTACAGCAAAACCACGACCAGAATCACCCGCTCTTGCTGCCTCAATGGCTGCGTTTAAGGCTAATAAATTCGTTTGATCTGCAATGTCATTGATGACTTTCAATATAGTGGCAATGTTGTCTGTTGCTGACCCTAAGGTGTTTACTTCAGCGACAGCCATATCGATTTTTGATGACAGAGCGTTAATAGCGTTTGTGGTATCACTGACGACTTTGGAACCCACATTTGTCGCTTCATCAGCCTCTTTTGCGGCGGATGACGCCCCTTGAGCATTACGGGCCACGTCTGAAGATGTAGTGGCCATTTCGTGCATCGCTGTCGCAAGTTGTTCTAATTCATGCATCTGCGAGTTCATGGCATTTGTCGATTGTTGTAACTCTAACGATGTCAACTCTGAGCTTTGGTGAATGAGCTGCCCAATTGACTTAGATTCAATAATCAGTTGTTGTAGGTTGGTCGTAAATGTATTAAAGCCAATGGCTAAAGATGAGAATTCAGCATCTGTTTGTGTATTCAAGCGTTGGGTTAGATCGCCGTCTCCTGAGGCAACATCTTGAATTGCATCGTTTAAGGTTTGTAATGGACGCATTAAACGGATAATCAAAAATAGTAGTACTGTGATACTGATGATTAAGGCAATAACGGAATAGAGAATAGAACTATTGCGTAGGTTTGTGACTGCAGCATAGGCTATATCTTCATCTAAGATAACGCCGACATACCAGTCCTCTCCTGAAACACGAGAGAAATCTAAGGTATAATGTTTACCATCTATGGTGACTTTTTGTGGCTTCTCCGTCACTTCAACATGTGGCAAATAGTCGCTCATTGGCGTGCCATTTCGTTTTGACTCTGGGTGCGCGATTGTCGTGCCATCTCCAGAAATAATAAAGACATAGCCTGCATTAAAGAGTTTAACTTCATTAACGAGTTTGGCTAGACCAACGAGGCTAACATCGTAGAAAATAGCCCCAATGAACTCGCCATTATCTTTTACCGGTGTTGCAATTGAGACAAGAATTTCACCAGATGCTGAGTCTGCATAGGGCGCAGTGATAATCAGTTTATCGGATTTTTTTGCGTCTATGTACCAAGGACGAATTCGTGGGTTCCATCCAGCGCCAGGGTCCCAGCTAGGGTTGTTATTTATGTTGCTACCATCTTTTTCGTAGCCGAATCCGACAAGTATAAAGGTGTTTTTAACAACTGGACGAGTAATAACAGAAGTAATATGTGTGGGGCTGAGATCTTGCTCCAATAGACTTGTCGTGTAAGCGGCCATTTGTTTACGGGATTCAATTTCCGATGAAACAGTATTTCTAACCCCATCGACAATTTCGGTAACACTGGCTTCAACCTGTGACTTCATTTCATTTTGAATTGAAGAGTATTGTTTGGATGTTAACAGCGTAACTGTGACTAAAAGTAATATAGAGGATGCAGCTACAATCTTATGACTAAATTTCATTGTTTTTCCTCTTGAATATCAAAAAGCTTTCTTAGAGGTATAGTCATCATTTCATTCTAAAACAAGTCGTCATATTTATTTTTTAGTTTTTGTGATCAACAAGTGTTTATGGTCCCATTTTAGGTTGTAATTTTTGTTAAATTGCTACCGCTGCAGTTGCTGTATTACTGGATGAATTATCTCTTGGTTACTCCATATCTCCCTTTACACTTGTTTAACTTAAGCTGTCTGTTATATATTGTTTTCTTATTAAAATCAGATTGATACCTGGCGTTGACTCTAGCGCGACTTTTAAAGGATTAAAATGCACTGCGATGTTTCTTGGCAACGATTTAAGCAATTTCCACGCTTGATGTGGATATTTTTGTTTGGGTCTTTTATCACCCGTGGCAGTTATTACATGGTATGGCCATTTTTGGCCGTTATTTTATATGAGAAATTCGCGCTAAGTGCCACTGAGGTCGGCATGGTCTTGTCCAGCGCCGCGATTATTTCGGTATTTACGAGCTTTGTTGGTAGCTCATTGTCCGACAGAATAGGTCGTCATAAGCTGATGTACCTGACGGGCATCCTCTATATCATCTCGTTTTCGTTATTGGCTGAAGCCAATTCTGTCGAGGGGTATGTGGTTGTGATGACCCTTTGCTCTATGGCGACGTCACTATGGCGACCGCTGACATCCGCCGCTATTGGTGACATTATTGCCGATCCTAAGACGCGCGAATTGGCGATGCAGTCGCTGTATTTTATCGTCAACGTGGGCTGCGCCGTTGGCCCTATGCTGGGGGTATGGCTTGGTCTTACGGGCAAGCAGTCCAGTTTTTACCTTACCGCAGTGGCCTTTGCCGTGCTGTTAATTATGTTGTACTGGGGATTTAACCATCAAAACCGTCAGGATGCGGCTTTGGCGGCTGGCGCCTCATCGAATGACAATTTAAGTGACGCTACGAGTGGCACTGAAAGTGATGGTGCAAGTGGCTGTGTAAATGACATGACAAGTGATGGTGTTAATCGTGGCGTGAATGGCTTATCGAGTGATACTGAGACGAGCACGAAAAAAGCGGCTGTCGTGAGCCGTAAGCAAATTGTCGCCATTCTATTGCAAGATAAACTACTGCAATGTTTAATTTTCGCCAATATTTTGTGTATGTTCATTTATGCCCAAATGGACAGTTCGTTGATCCAATATCTCACTCGGGCTGGTGCGCCTGATTTACTGACGTTAATCTCTGGCATGATTTTCACTAATGCTATGGTGATTATCTCAACTCAATTTTTGCTATTGAAACTCATGGCCCGTTTCCCGCTCGTCAAACGGATTCAAATCGGATTGCTGTTACTTATCTGCTCACAGATCTGGCTGGCATTTAATCCGCTAGATCTTTTTTGGGGCTGGATAGGCGCAATTGTGGTGATGAGCGTCGCCGAGACGATTTTGTTTCCCACTATGAATGTGCATATCGACCGCCTAGCTCCTGACCATCTTCGGGGGGCTTACTTTGGCGCCGCCTCATTCTATGACTTAGGCTTTGCGCTCGCGCCCCTTGGCGGCGGTATTATATTGGATCATTTTGGCGGTCAGTGGCTGTTTTTGACTGGCGCCGTACTCTCGGTATTGGTGATTTATCTGTACAGTATTTTAGATAGACTACCGCGACCCGATTTTGCCATGTTTAAAGCGGATTAGTGTACTAGAGCTATGTATCAGCTCGTTGCAGCTAACGTGATGGCTGAGCGCGAAAATGACCGAGATGGATTATTCTAAGTGCTGTGTATCGAGACTGCTACAGCTTGGCGAATTCAAATACCGTTTTAGGCTCGGTTTTCAAAAACGTAAAAGGCTGGCTCATGATTGTGAGCCAGCCTTTTATTATTCAAAACACAACCGATGCATGTTAAACGGTTAAATTAGAGCTGTACCGTAAAGATCACGTCTTTACCTGCGGTGACACTGCCTTGGGCCTTGTCTAGATATTTGACGTCTTCCATGTTCGCCAGCACGACAGGGGTGAGTAGGCTGTCGACTTGGTCTTTAAGATAATCAATATCGAAGGATAAAATCGGATCGCCGACTTTCACTTCTTGGCCTTCTTGGGCTAAACGTTTAAAACCTTTGCCCCTCAGCTCGACTGTGCCGACACCAAAGTGCACAAATAATTCTAAACCTTGGGGAGACTCAATGCTGAAAGCATGATTTGTCTCAAAAATTTTTCCGATGGTGCCGTCGATAGGCGCAAGAATTAATTCGCCTTTGGGGGCGATGGCAATGCCATCACCGACAATCTTCTCAGCAAAAACCACATCGGGGACTTTTTCAATAGCGACGATATCGCCGGAAACGGGGGCATATACCATGATACCGCCAGCTAACTGAGTCTGACCCGATACCAAGCGCCTTATTCGGCTTAAAAATCCCATAATCTAGAGCCTCTTTTGCTTGTTTTTGTCATTGTTTTTGTTCTGTAATGCAGCATAACGAATAAATGTCTCTATTTATAGCTTGTTATACACTGCTGTAGACCTGCAATTCTATCTTGTTGTAATGCAGTGTGCGCCAGCGCCGAAAATTGTTGGATGTTGCCTTGGCAAATGGCAGCTTTGACTTCTAACAGTGAGCTTAAGTTAACACTGAGTTCGTCCAGCCCCATGCCGATTAACAGCGGTGCAATTTGTGGTGAACTGGCCAGTTCGCCGCACAGCGACACTTTCACATTGGCCGCTTTTGCTTGGACTATTGTCATGTTAATTAACGCTAAAATGGCAGGCGAAAGGGACGGATAGTCGCGGGTAAGCTGCGGATTGGTCCTATCGGCTGCCATTGCATATTGGGTTAAATCATTGGTGCCAATGCTGACAAAGTCGAGTCGTGGCAGCATAGCATTGAGGTTGAATACCGCTGCGGGGGTTTCGACAACGATACCGTAGCTGAGTTCACCGTAGCCTTTCTCTTCTTCTTCCAAGGCATCTTGGCACTGGGCAATCAGTGCAAACACTTCATCCAATTCTTCGACTTGATTAACCATAGGGAACATCAAGCGGATTGGGCCGTGGTTTGCGGCGCGCAAAATAGCCCTCAATTGGGTTTTAAATAAGTCGGGGTGTGCCAAGGTATAGCGAATACCGCGTAGCCCTAAGGCGGGATTATCTTCAATTTCTTGGCACAGGCAAGGCAGTTCTTTGTCGGCACCGATATCTAAGGTGCGGATGGTAAAGGTCTTACCGCCCAGAGCGTGCAATGCATCGCAATATAAGCTGTATTGGGCTTTCTCATCGGGCAGGGTGCTGACGTTCATCAGCATAAATTCGGTGCGAAATAAACCTATACCATCGGCGCCAACATCGCTGACATGGGTGATGTCGTTGAGATTGCCGACGTTAGCCATAAGCCCCACAACATGGCCATCTTGGGTTTGTGCGGGTCCATCCTTATAGGTTTGCAGCGCCGCCCGTCTTGCCTGTTCGTGGTGAAAGGTGACGGTAAGTCTTGCCTGTTGATCAGGATTAGGATTAACGCAAAGCTCGCCATTGAGCGCATCGAGTACTAAGGGCGTGCCGTTGGGGATCGAATCGGCATCAAACTGACAACTTAAGATGGCTGGAATGCCGGCAGCTCGGGCTAAAATCGCCGTATGACTGGTTAAACCGCCAGTTTTGAGCACAATACCGCAGAGGTTTTCCCTCGGCAGTAAGGCAAATTCGGCGGGGGTTAAATCTTGCGCCAACAAGATGGTGGGCTTATCGAGTTTGTCGAGCCCTTGGTTTAAATGGCCATTGATCGCGGCGACAACGCGTTGGCCTAAACAGCGTACATCTTGGGCTCGATTAGCTAAATAGGGATCATCTAGGGATTGCAGCTCGTTGGCTTGATGGGCAAATATGCGTTCAACCGCCACACTTGCCGACAGTTGTAAGGTACGAATCGCATCGTTCACTTGCTCGATTAATTCATCGTCTTCCAATAACAACAGGTCGGCTTCGATCAGCTGATAATTTTCTGAATCGCTATCGAGCGCAGCTTTGCTGTGGGTTAATTGTGCCTGCAGCTCTTGCAAGGCTTTGGCAAACTTGCCCTGTTGTTGGGGAATTTTCGACAGGGGAATAGGACGATAATCGAGGTGGTGTTCGGTGTGAATAAGGTGAAGTGCCTGACCAAAGGCAATTCCCGATGACACTATAATCCCCGTTATTGACATATCCCTTCCTAAATTAACCACTGAACTGAGTGCCCGTTAGCGCTAGCGAGTCTAGTTGAGTGGCGTTGAGTTTGTAAAGCGTTGGCGTGTAAACTATTGGCACGTACAGAACCCGTTTCAACCCATCCCTCGTCGGTAGGCCCTACATGCAAGCACTTAGAGATTAGTGCGCTAATCTGTGCACTAGAAAATAGGATAAAGGCCTAGCTTAGCGTGATCAGCAGCTCGGAGACTTTCTCAACCGCGGCTTGTGCCTGTTCACCTTCGGCAAACACTCTTACCGTGACGCCAGAATATAGCCCTAAAGTTTGTAGCTTAAACAGACTTTTAGCGCTGGCTTGCTTACCATTACATTCGACCATGACATCGCAGTCAAAGGTTTTGGCTTCTTTAACCAGTAAAGCTGCAGGGCGGGTGTGAATCCCATGTTTGGCGGTAATGGTGACAGATTTTTCGTACATAGTGGATGAGCTCATATTTAAAGGGGTATTACACTTCGTCTTTCGATTCTATGATGTGGTAGCCCTGTTTTTTCAAGGCGGCGATGGCACTTTTGAGGCGATTATTTTTCACGAGGATGTAATCGGTATCAAAGGTGGAAATCGCAAAAATACTGATTTGTTCGTCCGCTAAGGTGCCAGACACCTTAGATAAAATGCCTGTCATCGAAAATCCCAGTGGCCCGAGCACTTCAAAACAACACCAGCCCGGTTCTTGCTCTAGGCTGTCGAGTTCCATCTCACTGGAAATGACTAAAGATAAACCTTCTTGGGTTTTACCAATGAAATACATGTCCTGTGCAAAAACCTCACTGGGCAATACGGCATTCGGGCTAAAGCTATGAATAGTGTACTGTTCAGGATGAACGGCTAAGGTCATTCGCATGGCAGTTTCTCGGCTGGATTTTTAAGGCTAAAGCATACCGCATATCAAACGTTAGCGTGACAGAGAATTTGTGGTTAATGGGACTTTTTCGTTGAAATTCATTGTTGGTGAGATAGCAGTTAACCAGGGTTACCGAAAACGTGTGCAACGAAAAGGGCGCCCTATGGCGCCCCTGTCGATAAGTCATACACCTTTACAAAGCCCAGACACTTTAGTTAGATTTTAAACTGACCTAAGGTGCGGGACATGTCTTGGCTAATGTCTTGCAGTGACTGAGCCGCATGACTGTTGCTCTCGTTGGCTTTGACTGAGACTTCAGTTAATTCCGAAATATTACAAATATTTCGATTAATCTCTTCGGTCACCAGTGATTGCTCTTCAGTGGCACTGGCTAATTGGGTGTTCATGTCACTGATATGGGCAATCAATTGCAGAATCGCTGCCATGGCTTTACCGGCTTCGTGGGCTTGGGCTTGCAGCTCATCGGATTGCAGCTGAGTTTGATTGTTGCTCTTCATTACTGAGCCGACACCAGATTGGATCTCGCTAATGATTTTTTGGATCTCATTGGTCGAGTCTTGGGTGCGAGTGGCGAGTGCGCGGACTTCATCGGCAACTACAGCAAAACCGCGGCCATGGGTCCCCGCTCGCGCAGCTTCAATGGCGGCATTAAGGGCGAGCAAGTTGGTCTGCTCAGCAATGCTGCGGATCACATCGAGAATGCTACCGATTTGCTGTGAGGCGACGCCCAGTTTTTGGGTAATAACTTCAGAGGCTTTTAATTCTGCCACCAGCTTTTCAGTGTTGCTGACCGTGTTGTCAATCACCACTTGGCTTTGCTGCGCCTGTTCTTTTACGCTGTTCGCCGCATCGGCCGCTTGCTGAGTGTTGCTCGCCATTTCATGGGTGGTCGACAGCATTTGATTGACAGCGGTGGCAACGCTGCCCGTTTCTCTGTGGATATGCTCAGCACTTTGATTGGACTCTTCAACTGCAATCATGAGCTGTTTTGCGTCTGTGTCTAACGCTTGGCCTAAGGGCTGTAAATGGCCGACCATGTCGCCAATTTTTTGTGCAAACATGTTAAAGGCGCGGGCAAGGTGGGCAATTTCATCTTTACCTTGGGCATTAATCCGCTGACTTAAGTCGCCTTCGCCTTGGGCAATATCTTCAAGGGCATCAATAGCATCATTCAATGGCGAGGTGATGGAATGATTAAGCACAAGGAAGAAGGCAAAAATCGGCACTGAAATCAAAAACATGATAATCAGGTAATCGATAATAACTGACTTTAAACTCGCTTTAACGTCACTGAGATAAGCACCTGTCATCACTGTCCAGCCCCATTGTGGGTAGTAACGGGCTTCGGCGAGCTTATCTTCGATAGCGCGAGTCATAGGATCAGCTATGGGGTATTCGAGGGTGGTTTTCGATTTAGCCCGCGCTAATGGCAGCATAGTGGCCAATGGATTGGTGCCATTGGGTAATTTGAACGTTAATGCTGAGGTGCCAACAAGACTTGCATTGTCACCGTGGGCGAGGATTTGATTATTATCATCAATAACAATGAAATAGCCTGAGCCAGAATAGCGAGTCTGATTGATTAACTCAGCGGCAGCTTTCTTGGCGTCTTCTTCGCTGTATTTACCTTTGAGCGCATCCTGACGATGTACATCTATCACGCTTAACATGCTTGCGAGTTGACCGTCTATTTGTAGCCATTTCTGCTCAATTAAATTGCTGTACTGCTCCTTAATCGAAAAACTGGCAAAACACACAGTCCCTATCGCGGCCATAAGAAGCATCATCATTAAGCGTTGCAAGATGGTAAATCGGCGCAAAAACGTGATCATTGGGGTTTCTCAAGGGCTAATAATTGTTGCTTAATATACCTGCGAATCAATCTCAATTGAATCATCTGTGACATAAATTCAGTAAAAGCCGTTATAAAATATAAGTTTCTTTGATCTAAAGCAGGAAATGATGATAGGGAATTTTAATCTGTTGCATTATGGGGCATGTTCTTATTAAGTTAAGCGGTTTTTTAAGTCGTTGCACGTTGCAGGTTTTATCTGACCTATTAAATATCAATAAGTTAGCGTTATGTTAACTTTACGGCCTTGCTAAATTAGGCTAATCAATTGTTTTAATTTTGATTTTTTACGCTTTTACGCGCAAGATTAATGCATTATTCAGTTTGAGAATCGATTATGACCACAAATACTATCGTAACGTCGGATGATATTTTACTGAAGTTATGTCACTCAGTCGCCCACGTACTCTCTAGCACCAGTGCCAGTAATGTTACCCACGCAGGTATGGTACAAAGTATCGCGCGCACGCGTCTAAAACCCGATCTTGGTTGTTTCTCGATTTTTGATGGTGGTTTTTCGGGCCTAGTCGTCATTAACTTTTCATCTTCGGCGGCGATTGAAATCTACCGTCGCTACATGCTGAACATGGGCATGCCTGAATCTGAGTTGGCATTTTCGCATACGTCAGATGAAGTGAGTAACGTGATGGGTGAGTTGATGAACCAAATCTTAGGGGATTTTATTAATAAAATTTCAAAAGAATTACAAACGTCAATCAGCCAAAGTCAGCCAAAAATGTTGACGATTAATAAAGAGTTAACCATTTCAATCGATGCTAACTTAGATGATGCGGTCGCCCGTAGAGTGTCGTTTAGAACTGAAAACAATCATATTTTCTACCTCGAATTTGCCATGGATAAAACTGAGTTCATTCGTTTAGATGAATTTGTTTACGATGAAGAATTTGACCCCGACAGCCTGTTAGAGCAGCACAGTACGATAGGCGGTAATAAGGACTCAACGTCGAATGTTTCGCCTTGGGTGAAGATGGCCGACAAACCCGCCATTGCGACTCGTGCCATTGATAATGACGCCGATGATTTGCTCGATCAGCTTGGCATTTAAGCAGAAAATCCAAGTGTAAGACGGATGTTAACGCATTCGTCTATACAAGTTAGCGGAACTGTTTTAGTATCGACGCAAAATAATCACTAAGGTTACCTCCTCTCTATGGCATCGAAAGCGACCTCGATTGATATTGCTTATCGTGCTGGCGTATCCCAGTCTACGGTTTCCCGTGCCCTTAGAAACAGTCCGTTAGTCAATTTAGAGACCCGACAACGCATTCAAGCTATTGCTAAAGAGCTGAATTACAAGGTCGATAAAAACGCCAGTAATCTTCGCACCCAAAATAGCCATACCTTAGCGCTGTTATTGTGTGAAGACCCCACCAATGATGACTCGTTAATCAATCCCTTTTTCCTGTCTATGCTAGGTTCCATTACCCGAGCAACGGCGCAGCAGGGTTATGATTTACTTGTTTCTTTTCAGCAATTATCCAGCGATTGGCATGCCGATTATGAAGACAGCAATAAAGCCGATGGCATTATTCTGCTCGGTTATGGCGACTATATGGATTACGAGCAAAAGCTGGAGCGACTGTTAGCGCAGAATACCCATTTTGTGATTTGGGGCGCCGAGCATAACAATAAGTCTGTGCTATCGATTGGCTGTGATAATCATCAAGGCGGCTTGATTGCGACAGAGCATTTAATTTCCCTTGGCCGCAATGCTTTTGCCTTTTTAGGTGATGCTTCGAGCCATAGCCCTGAGTTTAGGGACAGATATTTAGGGCATGTGAAGGCGCTGCAAACGGCGAATATTCCCGTGGATCGCACTAAGCAAGTGTCGGCCATCAGCACCGAAAGTTCAGGCTACGATGCCGCTATGGTGTTGATTGCCCAAGGCGCTAAGTTTGATGCGATATTTGCGGCCAGCGATTTGATCGCCATCGGCGCGATTCGGGCGCTGAAAGAAAAGGGCATTTCAGTCCCAGAGCAAGTGGCCGTTGTGGGATATGACGATATTCCGGTGGCGAGTTTTGCCAATCCGCCATTAACGACTATTAAGCAGAACACCCAATTAGCCGGTGAGATCTTAGTCGACAGTGTACTCAAACTTATCCGCGGACAAGAGGTGAGTGCGCAGCTTATTCCGACAACCTTAGTGGTTCGCAGCTCATGCGGCATTGATAGCGCGCCGCTTAAGCCGTTACCGCTAGCATAATGTTTTTGTCGGCAACCGATTGAATCGTTAATTTTACCTGTTGAAACTAAGCTGATGGAACAAAGCCGATAATCCTAGGATATATCGGCTTTTTACTATCATTTAGCGGCGTTGTTTTTTGATCACTTGCCTGCGTATTGACGCAAAAATTTTGGCACCTCTGCTTTGGTTTTCTTGGCTAATTTTTGCAGTAACTCAAAGGTCGGTGAGCAGAGTCCAAACTCTTGCTGAAGGTCTGCCAGCATAGCCAGCCACAAATGGCCGGTCATTTCGGCATCGGCTAAGGCGCGGTGAAAAGTGCCATCGGTTGGTAACTGTTTATAGCGCACTAAAGTACCTAACTGATGATTGGGTGCCGCTTGATACAAACGTCTCGCCACCAGCAAGGAACAGCCAAATTGCCCAAGATAACGATGGCGAATTTGGGCAAACTCCGCATCTAAAAAGCGCTGATCGAACGCCGCATTGTGGGCAACTAAATTGTGATCGGCGATAAAGTCCGCAAAACGCGCCATCACTTCATTGCAGGGCGCCGCGTCCCTGAGCATTTGATTGCTGATCCCTGTGTAGTCCTCAATAAAGCGACTTATTCTAAATCCTGGGTTCATTAACTCAGAAAATCTTTGGGTGATCACACCGTCTTCAATCAGCACAGCCCCGATTTCAATCGCGCGATCCCCTTGATTGGGCGATAGCCCCGTGGTTTCGAAGTCGAGCACGACCAAAGTGTTAGCAGCTGATGTAGGCATAGATCTTACATGGACTCAATAAATGATGTGTCAGCATTAGCGCTGTTTGTGGCGAAATGCTTTTTGATAAGCCGATTGTAATTCAATACGTTAGTAAATTCACTATCACATTGATGCTGACAAAAGACTTAATGCTTTGTTGATCCGGTCGAGCTTTCTTGGTTTCGCTTCCTGTTAGCATTTGCTGCTATGAATAACAGTTTGGTTTGTGAGCAACCCATGCAACTCGATATTAACGGCTTAACGCCCGCGCAATTTCTAGCAGAGTATTGGCAGAAAAAACCCTTGGTGATCCGCCAAGGATTCAAGCATTTTCAAGATTTAGTTTCGCCCGAAGAATTAGCTGGCTTAGCCATGGATGAGCTGGTGGAATCTCGGCGGGTGTACCAACAAGCTGGCCAATGGCAGGCGGAATTTGGCCCCTTCGATTCCTACGATCATCTCGGAGAACGGGATTGGACTTTAATAGTCCAAGCCTTGAATAACTGGGTGCCCGATGCGGAGGCCTTGATCCAATGCTTTGATTTTATTCCGCGCTGGCGTTTAGATGATGTGATGGTTAGTTTTGCGACGCCAGGCGGTGGCGTGGGGCCGCATATCGATCTGTATGATGTGTTTATTTGCCAAGGCTCGGGACGTCGCCGTTGGCGCGTAGGCGATCTGGGGCCGCACAAAGAGTTTGCCGCCCATCCCGCTTTGCTGCACACAGAAGCCTTTGACCCGATTATCGATACTGAGTTGTTGCCTGGCGACATCCTTTATATTCCCCCCGGATTCCCCCATGACGGCATAACCTTAGAACAGTCGTTAAGTTTTTCAGTGGGTTATCGCACCGCCTCCGCCAAAGATATGATAAGCGCTTTGGCCGATCATTTGTCTGAGCAGGATTTAGGCGCACAGCAAATTAAAGATCCAGACCGCGAGCTGACCACCCGCAGTGGCTGTGTCGATAATGGCGATTTAGCGCGGCTACGTACCCAACTGACCAATATGTTGACCGATGAACTGGTGAGCGAGTTTTCTGGCCGCTATTTAACTCAGTCAAAGTGCGCCTTAGATTTACCCGATGAGCCATTGGACATCACGCAAGACGAAGTGCTCGCTTGGCTCGATGAGCAGCCGCTTATTCGCCTCGGCGGGCTGCGCTGTTTGTATTTTGATATTAATGTGGCACAGGGCGTTGTCTATATTAATGGTGATAAGTATCAGCTTTCAGCCGAATTGGCCGCTGTGATCCCATTACTATGTGATAGTAATCAGTTAGATAAAGCTGCCTTAGCCCCTTGGTTAGCCCATGCTGATTTGCTTACGCAACTTACCGTGTGGGTGAATCTAGGCTACTGGTACTTTGAAGATCTCAGCGATGTAGAGTGTTAAGGCGGAATGAGCCAAAGCTTGGTATATGTTAATACCGCTTTAGCGTTAACGCACCGACGGGCTTAGCGCTATATGTTTTTTTTAGATCTAGATGGGTTTTAGTGCTATATGGATTTTAGAGTTAGTTTAGAGTTAGGTGGGTTCTGTAATTCGCAGGCGGTAATTTAGCCATTGGATTTGTTGATTATTTCACTATGGGCAATTGTGCCCATTGGGTGGTGTAACGAGGAGAAAGGTGCTCACGCTTCATTCCCCAAGTCGGGTCAATACCTTGCCCTGCAAACCATATTTTTCCATGACCGCTGTGGTTCACTTTATCGAGTAATTGCATCAACTCCTTGCTTTTAGGCCTAGGCGTGACGTCATCGAATAATCCGAGCTGAAACACGCCTGTACCAAAAAAATCCCCTAACATGACACCGGCCTTTGCATAGGCATGACCTTCACGCCAAATGCGTTGCAGTAGGCTTTGGCCAAGGGTGACAAAATCCCGCGTATCATTGCTGGGCCGAACTAAACTGCCCGACAGTGATTTGCTGTACTGGGGAGTTGCATCGCTAAAAGGGCTAGTACGCACAAATACTGACATCGCTTTAGCGTACTGGCGCTCGGAGCGCAGTTTTTCACAGGCCCTAAAAGTGTATTCATTGATTGCCTGTTGCATCGCTTCTAAATTATCAATACGGCTGCCAAAGGAGCTGGAGCTGATAATTTGTTGCTTAGTGGCGGCGACCTCTTGTATGTCATCACAGGTAATGCCGTTAAGTTCGCGTACCGTGCGCTCAACGGTGACAGAAAAGGTGTCGCGGATAAGCTTTGGATGCGCATCCGCCAATTGCAACGCGGTATTTATGCCCATGATGTTCAAGCGTTTTGTAAGCCTACGGCCTATTCCCCAGACTTCGTCGACAGGGATAAGCGCCATCAGCCGTCGTTGGCGTTCACGGTCGCGCAAGTCAACCACGCCCCGCGTCGCGGGATAACGTTTCGCGGCATGGTTTGCCAGTTTAGCCAGGGTTTTTGTCGGTCCAATGCCGACGCAGACACTGATCCCAATCCACTGTGGTATTCGTTGATAAATATCAAGTGCAAGCTGATGAATATCAATGCATTTATCGAGACGAGAAAGATCTAAAAACGCTTCATCAATACTATACACTTCTACTTTCGGTACCATTTGCTCTAAGGTGGTCATGACTCTATTTGATATGTCGGCATAGAGTGCATAGTTGGAGGAGAATACCGCGATGTGATGCTGGCGGAGTTGGTTTGCGATTTGATACACAGGCACCGCCATCTTGATGCCAAGTTGTTTTGCCTCTGCCGAGCGGGCGACGACGCAGCCATCGTTATTGGATAACACCACAATCGGCCTGCCAGCTAAATCTGGCCTAAACATCCGCTCACAGGATGCATAAAAATTATTACCATGACAGGTTGATGTAGGAAAAGCATCTTACACACATAAATAAATCTGGAAAACAATTCATTACCGGCCATACTGTATGTATAGCCAGTGCTTTCATGAGAATTTTATGGCGTTTTTAATCAGATCTAGTGATGTTTTTAAAGAAACAAATCTCTCTATAAGTAATGGGCAATGTTCTGTTACACCTACCACTGATAACATTGGTTCACTGCCAACGCTTTATTCTGAACATGGTGAATTTAATCACCAAGCCAATAGCTACTTCTTCTATCAAAAGGCAATCAAGCAAGCGATAGACTTACAACCCTGCGCTCAAGCTTTAAAGGGCTACTATCAGTTTCTTGAGGATAAAAACCTTCAATGGGATATGTTCCCACCAGTTAAGCGTTTAAAGCCAACTTACTTATTTCGATCCCATTTATTGCAGTTAATAAAAAAGGGAGAGCTTGCTCATTCCACAGCAAGTGTACGTATGAACCAAGTCGTTAATTACTATAAGTGGTTGATGCATGATGGTTATCTAAAGATTAAAAATGAGAAAGAAGCGCCCTTTAGAATGGAGTTCGTATCTATTAAGCGAACCGATATGCTGGCTCATATTGCTCCAAGCTTCATCATTGCAACCAGTGATTTAAGAATCAAAGTGCCGCGAGACAGTGACAGCAAAAACATTCGCCCCTTAACACCATTAAGTCAGGATGCGTTATCGACACTGACCACCTATCTACCTGTAGCATCCGAAGAACTAGGGCTTCAAATTTTAATCTCCATTGATACTGGACTTCGAATTCAAGAGGTTGCCACACTAACACTTGATGCTCTCGATATTGCAAAACCACTTGCTGAATCTGAGCATCGTTATGAGATAGCGGTTTCACCTCAACGAAATGGTGTTCAAACGAAATACCGCAAAGAGAGGACGATTGAAATATCGAAGACTTTGCTTGATAAACTAGACGTTTATCGTACTTCTGAACGACGTTTGAAACGAGTTATCAAGCTAAATACCAAGCTCAATAACCTAGAAGAATCAGCAAAGGGATTAAGCTACGAAACCGTTGAAGCACTAGAGTTTTGCTTAAATCATGAACCCTTGTTTGTGAGTGAGCAAGGCAACCCTGTATCACCTAAGTCCATTGAAGCTAGGTGGGGGGAGCTAAGAACGACAATTAAACAAACGAACCCAGCTTTTGAACATCGTTTTCACGATTTTCGTTCAACGTATGGCACATATCGCCTTAATGACCTTCTTGAAGCAGGCTTACCTGTCGCGGGATGCATGGATCTACTCATGGGGTGGATGGGACATAAAAACGAATCAACTACTTGGAAATATTTGCGCTACCTCAAGCGTAAAGAAGCCTTCAAGGTGAAATTTGGCATATTAGACAGCATCATGCATGAAGTTTTGGAGACTGAGAATGAGTAATGTCACGCACCTTCATGGTTGGATACCCGACTTGTGTATTCAGGTGAAGTTGGAGGGTAAAAAACTACTTGATTTTAATCGTTTATTGAAAAAAAACCTGCCATCTACTGAAGATTTAAAGAAAGGTAAACAGTTTGAAGATGCCGGTAGGAAAGACTTTATTTATCAAATGAAAACTCGGTATGAAGAATTTATCGAGGAAGATGGTAGTCACGAAAAACTATACTCCTATTTCATAACGTTAACTCAATATATTCGGTGGTGTGACGAGAGTGATATTGAAGCCTTTACTCAATCATCAATCGAAGGCTATATGAATTATCAAAATGAACGTGTCATGCTAGGGCAAATCAAAAACGCAACCTATAATAAAACCCACGCAGTATGTCAGACCCTCTTGACTGAATATCTAGATTTACCCCGCTCGAACTTTGATAATATTGTTACGCGATATAGTGATGATGTCGAACCCTTTGAAGCCTATACTCGAAGCGACTTAAAGCAAATACTCCCTTTTTTGAGGGCATTATTTAAGCAAACACATCAACAGTTTATAGATAATCCTGAGAAACATATTCAAGCGTATAAATCGATACCAACCATGACCTTTCACTGGAAAGGATGTGAATACAAATTATGTGCAGCTATCTCTAAGATGATGTCCGCTGCTACATATCTAATGGCGTATTACACCTACGTAAACACAAGTGATTTGTTCAAGTTAAAGCAACCAGAGAACGCTTCAACCACAGCTGGTGAGGTATGGTATACGATGCCAGCATTTAAACGAAGAGCGTTTAAAACCATTAGCGTTGAAATGGGTGAACACGAACTAGAAATCCCAAAATATTCGATGGACTTTTTTGATAAGTTACTTGAGGCTTCACGATTAATTTCTACTGGGGAAGATGCCTTACTACTGCAAACTATTGCCATGAAAAAAGTACAGCCTGTCAAAAGGAATACCTTAAATACTTTCCTTGCACATTGGGTGGAAAGGTACTTCACTTTCAACGATCAAACGGGGCGACGATTACGCCCTATGGTAAGTCGTTTTCGTGAAACAGGCGCACGATTAACCGCTTATCATCAGAGTGAAATAGTAAATAACATCATGCTTGGGAATACATCCAATACTCGAAAAAAGAGTTACAGTGAAGGCAATAAACACAGTAACAATGGGATGCTGCAAGACACTTTCGCCATTCGTGAAGAACAAATAAAACAAGGTGTATCACCCAAGGAAGCACAAGAAAACCTTGGTATTGATGTGCTTGTGATTGAAAAAGAGAATGCGATTGAAATACCAAATCTCAGCCGCACATCTAATGGTGGTAGTTGTAGCGACCCCTTTGGTAGTAAGTCAGAAAAACACACCCAAAAGGCGCTGAAGCAAGGGCTAGCCAAGGATGGAGAGCGATTGGCTTGTGCGGATTTATTGGCGTGTTTTGGTTGTCCTTATCAAGTCATCGTTCAATCCGTTGCGGATATTTGGTGCTTGCTGTCATTTAGGGCGTGCATTGAAGAGTCGCGGTACCTACATTTGGATGCTCACCATTACCGCAAGAATTTTGAACAAGTCATAGTGTTTATAGATTCTAAAATTCTTCCCGATATCAATTCTAAAATCTTAAAACAAGCTGAAGAAAAACTGAATGATGAAGGGCTTCACCCAGTGTGGAATGAGCCTGAATCCATTCTTTTCTTAATCCCTAATCGTCAACAGAAGAGCGTGTAATGCCAGTTCAGCACTTATATTTAGATAGCTTCCCTGAGCAGCATAAAGTAGAAGAAGCCGATGTGGTCACGCTCTATCATGAAGAACGTTTTGATGAGCTTGATAAGGTTGTGATCTGCAAGGATGAATCAGGCAAGGTAACAGCCTACTTCGGTGATAGCGCTTGGTATTGCTTTGCGTTTTCACGAAACAAAAGGGAGCATAAGAACACTCTTAATTTCAATCAATTCAATAACAATACAGACTTACAGCGAGAGTTGAAACTTTTTACCTACGGTTGGTTATTCAATAAAGGTCCAAAACAGCGTAAGGCTTTGAAGTTTAGTAGTATATTTTCAAGGCTCAAATATACGAACATGCCTTACAGTCATTTGGTAGAGCAAGGCTTTGATTCTATACGCGCTCTTTCGAAATCATCAAATTGGACTAACTTTGAAGGGGATTTGGTTGAAAAACAATACTCTCAATCTTCAATAAGGACATGTGTTGTCTCTATCAATTCAATCATTAGAGATTCAGCATGGCATAAGGTTAAGCATGAGTTTCTTGGACCTTTAAAGCCTGACGTTGTTGCTAGAAGGTTAATTCAGTTAGAGGCACAACAAACACTGACCATTCCAGAGCGTTTGTGCGATGCCATTTATGGCAAAGCGATTGAACTGATTGAGGAAGCACACCCTAATAGGAAGCTAATTGCTCAAGTCGAGAGTGAACTTCAAGAGAACTACCGTGAAGGTGATCGACGTCTCAATGAAAAGGTGGCGAGTGGTGAAAGCTTCCCCTTTATGTCGGCTAATGGCGAAATAGATAAACAAATACGTGCCGCTTATATACGTGACAACAAACCTCGAAACCCAAGTGATATTATTTCGCCTCTTGCACAAAAACTGCCTAACATACCACTTGCCAATAGCTCGGAATTTCAGCGATATCGAGAGCAGTTAATCAATGCAAGCTACATCGTGTGTGGCGGTTTTAGTGGTATGCGTGATTCAGAGTTAGATAAGCTCACGCCAAATAGCTATTACAAGGATACTTTTGAAGGTCGTGAGTATCATATGCTCCAATCACACACCTTTAAGTTGGGTGAAAAACGAGAAACATGGGTAACAGCCAGTTCATCTAAGATCGCAATTGAACTCATGACAACGCTAACTGAAAGGTGGCGACAAGAAGTGACCTATCCAGATAAAAAGTACACAAACACTCTTTGGGTTAACCAATCAGTTCGCTCTAAACCACCCACATTAATCTCATCCTGGAATGCACGTCTTCAGATGTTCTGCAAGCAATTCAATTTTATTGTGACAGAGGAAGACCACCAAGAATGCCTAGATTCTAACCCTCAATCACATGTGAGGGTTAAAAAGTATGTCCTAGTCGGTAAGCCTTGGCACATGGCTACACACCAATTTAGACGCTCTTTGGCATTCTATTGCATTAAGAACCGTTTTGGCACAATGGTCGCTCTCAAGCAGCAGTTCAAGCACCTGTATCTTGCTATGACCGAGTGGTACACCAACGGTGGCAAGCTAGCCAGTTATCGAAGCCTTGTTGTGGATGAAAAAATCCAGTCCATGCTTGAGGACATTAACGCTGAAACCACGGCAAATAAAATCTTCAAACAGTGGCACTCTAGTGAAAAATTATCAGGCTCACATGGCAAAGCGATCATGCAAATGCGAGGAGATGTCCCAACCATCTACAGTTCGTGGGATGTCATCTACAAGGCCGTCAAGGATGGTAAGCTCACCCTTCATGGCACGACTCATAGCTACTGTAAAAATGGATACAATTGCGATATGGATGGTGTTGTCATGCCTCAATTCTGTGTCGATTGCGGCTCAGGCAGCAGCATCATTGACGAGGAACAAGCTCGGTGGTGGCAGAAAAAGCACAACAGTTTGGTTGCTTACATGGAATCCGACGAAGATATTTCGGTGAGTGAGCGTAGCCACTACATCACCCAAGTAAGAGCCGCAGAGATAGTCATGGCTGATTTTGAACTGCCATTTACCCCTTTCGAACCTGACTTAAAGGTAGCGACTCATGAGTAAGAGCGAAAACACATTACTAGCGCTTGAAGCGGCTCTAGAACGCATTAAACAGGGTAAGCCTAAGCGTATCCCTGTCCATCGCAAGCTCAGTGTACGCGCTGTTGAGGAGGAAGCGAACCTGGGCAACGGCAGTGGCTATTACTACCCCGAGTTTGTTGATAAGGTTAAACAGACTAAAGCTGAAATCGCGGCAGGCAACGGTGAAATAATCCGGCCAGAGATCCAGACCGTGCGCACTAAGCTCAAAGAGCAAAAGCGTATCAAGGATAACTACAAGGCTAAGTATGAGACGGAGCGAGAGAAGTTAGCCTTATTTGCGGCTGCGCAGCATCACTTGAATGATAAGCTGGTTCAGGCGTTAACTCGTGTGGATGAGTTGGAGCATGAAAATGCAGAGCTTCGGGAGAAGCTTTCTAGGCTAAAAAGAAGTCAGGTCGTGACAATCAAGTAATCCACCAGTAGCCCACTGATATATTGATGTGGGCTACCAAACACTCCACACGACTGCCACTTTTTCCCTAGCTCACTTTTGGACAAAAGCGTGTTAGATCCCCAACTCTAATTTTTGAGTTTCGGATTAAAAATTCTATGGGTTTAACGCCTGCATTTGCGGCTTGGGTAAACTGGCGGCTTTTTTTGCCGCGAAGCGCGAAGAAGGTGACAGTTTACCCAAGTCCGACAAGATGCACTTGTGTACGCCCAGCATGGGCATGAACTAATGAGGGGAAAGTCCTCTGTAGGAAGGTCACCGTTCAATAACATGCTGTTATTAAACGTTAACTACTAGCGAATGGCAAGGGCTTATCCGCGAGGATTGGTCTGAAGGAAGCCGCTAGCAAATTTGCGAGCTGA